>DLGS01000203.1:249-14807 GCA_002482815.1 Bacteroidetes bacterium UBA7688 | reverse complement strand
AGCTTACCCCTTTGAATTGAAACGGAGAAAAGCGGCTACGGGTAGCCACACCTGGTGCGCCACTAAAGAAAGCATTTTGAACCACCAATGCATCAATAATTACCGCTGCTTCACTGGCATCACCACCGCGAACAAAAAGTCCGGTTTGCGTTCCCTGTTGCTGGGTACCGGGTAAGGTTTGAATTGCTTTAACAACATCCGCATTGGCGCCAGCGGTAGTGACGATATCCATTGTGGTCAACATTGATTTGCTTTTGTCATTGGATGCCTCAAATGCGCCGGCTGCAATCACTACTTCGTTGAGGCGATTGAATGCCGTTTTCATACTCAGCTTCAAATCCTTTACATCTCCGTTAATTGTAATCGGGAAACTGGCTTCGGTATGTGTAGCTTCTGTAGCAATTAATGCCTGAGGACCTTTTTCTTCTGTTGTAAATTCAAAATGACCTGTACTGTCCGTTGTGCTGCCATCGATGGTATTATCAATTGAAATACTGGCACCACGGACTGGCAAGCCTTTGTCATCTGTGATTTTACCACTGATTACTGATTGCGCGAACGCAAGCGGTGAAAGAAACAAGAAAGCAGCAAGTAGTTTTATTTTCATTTATTTCCCTGAACTAATTGGGTGCAAAAATGAGTTAATCCCGTTGCTTTAAATATTGTCTTTCGGTAAATAAATAGAAAATATCGGTAAAGGGCATTTTTAAAGCAGCTTTTTAGATTTGCCCTGCATTCTTTTTCACCTTCCAGATGTAACCGTCTATAATGTAATGCGTGATTTGGGGAACGGCGAGTAAGGGGACGATGAAATTGAGCAACAAGGGGCCGCCATTAAAGGTGAATAATCCGAAAATCCCCTGATGTTCCTTCCATAAAAATGCATCCCACAAGCCTTCTTCAATATAGGCAAGCAAAAAAATCAATCCGAGAAAACCAAGCAAACTATATTTTATCCTGTTTTTACCCGGGGATTTTGCTTCAATGTCAGGTTTTGGGGCTTTATGTGAAAAAATCCAAACCAGTGCCATATATGGAATTCCATGACTAACCACATTGAGCAGTGTAAATGCCAAATCACCATTAAAGTAAACAATACCAAAATACCAGGAAAGTATAGTTCCCAATATGATAGATAGCTTAGGGATGTTGATGCTTCTTACCTGTTTGACAAACAGCATTTCTTTGAAAATGTAAGTGATTAAAATTACCACATACAACAACTTTGCGACCAACAGAACACTGGCTGAAGAAGCATAAACGAAATCTCCTGAAACAAACCAGTTGAAATTGCGCGGAGCGGACAAGTGCCAGAAGATAAGCGGGTATATTGTGGCATAATAGATGGTGATTTTATCAACCCTTACCATCCATGCCGGAGCATTTTCCTTTCGGCTATACAAGCGCATAAAGCCATATTGTTGTCTCACAAAATGGAACACAGCGAGGTAGGCCAGCAGCCGCCAGAATAAGAAAGGACTGATGGAATAAACAAAAATTCCTGCTCCAAAGGCTATAAAAGGAATAACAATCAACAAAGACTTTTGAGCTTTTCGCGTTGTCCTGTCGAAATAAGTTCTGTAGAGTGTACTATAGACATGAGCAACGTCAACCAATAAGATCAAAACTACCCACCAAACTTCGGGCATTTTATCATTATCCTGAAACAAGCCAGGGAAAACAGCGATAAACAACAGGCTGATAAAGGGAGGTAACAGTATGAATAAGATTTCTGAAACCGGTTTGCCCAACCAGGGTTGCTTTGAAGGAATGAGTATATCTGCCACTATGCTACACTTGTTTGTTTAATACCTTTTTGGCCGCCTCAAATCCCTGGTAGAATGCTTCTTCAAAAATACTGATACCGGCAAGATCGGTATGTGCAAAATGTACAGCATTACTTATACTGGTTGAAAGTTCGCTTCTGAGCTTACCATGAATCAGACCTGGTAAAGGTTGCGCCATAGCATGCCCCCAAATTATAATATCCATATTTTCTGTTGCAGAAGCAATGTTCGGATGAATGATTTTCAAATCCGCAATCACCTTTTCAACCCATTCTTCGTGTGTAATTTTTTGCGCTTCCCTGCGGGCTGTAAGAGGATCTTTATCCGTTAATGGCCAATAATAAGTAAGATTTCTCTTTTCCTTCCTTTGTTGCAATTGCTGATGCGTTGCATCTACATAACCCAATGCATTGCTCTCAAAAATTACATTATCCCAACTGCGACCAATTCCGTTTCTTTCCTGCAGAGTGCTATTAACGGTGAGGTTAGCCACCATCCAGGGCACATAATGAAGATGGGCATTTACATTTTTTATACGCAGCTCGTCAGCCAGCAGCCTTGCCGCAATAAACTGAGGCGCAGCTATAATACAGTGCTGTGCATGAATCCCCATTAATTTCTTTTTGTGAACATCAAAATAGCTTATTCGAACGCCATCCTCAACATTCTTTACCGAAACCACTAAAGCATTATTCCACAATTTATCAGACAGGTTCTTCTTTAATTGTTGCACCAGAAATCCATTCCCTTGTTCCCAGGTCAGTACGTCATGATATTCGGCATTGGCACCTTTCCCTTTTCTGGCTGCGAAATAGTGAATGCCGGCCCAGGCGCTTATCTCATCAAACATGGTTCCAAAATCATCACGCGTGCAGTAATTAATATACCATCTGATATACTTACTTTTAAACCCCTTGTCATCCAGCCATTCTTTCATGGTAATATTGTCCAGGCTTACAAACTCATCGTCTTTACTGGAATTGTTTACCGGTATGGCAAATGCATCTTTTCCGTCTGAACCAATGGAATGTCTGTAGGAATCCATCAAATGAAAAAAAGCAGAAAATTCCTTTAACTCCTGGCTGTTCAGACCAAGTTTCGGGACAAGCCCTTCCTGCCAGGAACCGTTAATATAAAGGCGTTCTTCAGGGTCATGACACAAATAAAATTCATTATAAACGGGAAGACCATTTTCATCCTTGCCGGTGATAACATTGCATTCTTCCAGAAAAGAATGGTACTCCGGCAAATCATTATTAGGTATCGGAATATAATGTGCTCCCCAGGGAAATTGAGATATACTATTTCCGCCCGAAGCTGCATTTCCGCCCATGTTTTTCTCCAGATCCAACACAAGGAAGTCCGTATCGTTATTTAAAGTCAGAAACCTGGCTGCAGACAATCCGCTCACGCCACCACCAACAATGAGCGTTTTAACGGAATGATATTCCACGGGCTCAGTAAAGGTTTTATCTCTCAACTGATGCCCTGCAGCAGCTGATGCACCAATAATGCTACCTGTAATCTTATGGGAAGATGTTAAGCAACCGGAAGCCAGAGGGCTTAATCCTGCGGCAGCACCAGTCAGTTTTATAAAATCTCTTCTGTTCATTTCGGGGGATATAAAAATTTACTGATCGAGATGTTTACCCCACTCCTCTTCGAAATAATGGACCAGCGATTGATTGTTGAGTTTATTCACTTCCAATAAAGCTGTAGTTTTCATATCGTCAGGAAACTGAAGCATTTGCTGCATAACCATTTTATTGATAAATCTTGTGGGCACTGTAAACGAATCCGGGATTTGATAATTCCTTCCTATCATTGCCATTACATATCCCCATTCGCCAAAAGAAGGTACATAATTATGATAGGATACCGTATTGTAACCGACCGACTCAAGTGTTTTACTGACACACCAGAAACTTTTAGGTGCAACGAAAGGCGATGTGCTTTGTATCACAACAACTGCGTTTTCATTTAATGCATTTTTAAGCAGGCGATAAAATGCTGTTGTGTATAACTTGCCAACAGAAAAACCGGACGGATCAGGAAAATCAATGATTACACAATCAAACCCTTGTTGATTTTTTTTCAGCCACATAAAGGCATCTGCATTGGTGACAGTGACTTTTGGATTCTTCAAAGAATGCCTGTTAATGTCCATTAGTACATTTTGGGTTGAAAAAAGCCGGGTCATTGCAGGATCAAGGTCCACCAGCTGAACAGATTGAACAGAAGGATATTTCAGGATTTCGCGCACAGCCAAACCATCGCCACCACCAAGCACAAGTACACGTTGAGGATTATCCACTGACATCATAGCCGGATGAACCAAAGCCTCGTGATACCGGTATTCGTCTGCCGAACTGAATTGAAGATTATTATTGAGATACAGGCGAAGGTCTCTTTTATTTTTAGTCAGTACAATGCGTTGATACGGGGTGGATGTGGAATAAACTACCTGATCATTATAAGCCAGGGTCTCGCTGTAGCTGACTATTTTTTCGGATAATACAAAAGCCAGTAATTCCATAACCAGCAATACAATTGCACCAAATCTTATGCGGCCAACATTTTTTATTTCGCCAGAGAAATAATGGCAGAGATACAAGCCCACGCCAATATTTAAAATACCAAAAAACAAACTCGTGCGGACCAGGCCTAAATGTGGCACAAAAAGTAATGGAAAAATCAGGGATGCCAGTAAAGCGCCGATATAATCATAAGTAAAAACACGGCTAACCAGATCCTTAAATTCTACCCGATCTTTTAAAATCCTTAGCAACAATGGAATTTCAATACCAACTAATGTTCCGGTAACAAACACCAAAGCATAAAGGACAGGCTGAAATGAGACCGCAAGCGGAAAAGCCAGAAACAAAATTGCTGCACTAAAGCCACCAACAAAGCCCACCAGCAACTCAATCCGAACGAACCATTCGAGCAAATGCTGCCGAAAAAACCGGGAAAGATAGGAACCCACACCCATTGAAAACAGATAGACACCAATAATAATGCTGAATTGGGTCACGCTGTCGCCTAACAAATAACTGGCGAGTGTACCTGCTACCAATTCATAAATGAGCCCACATGTTGCAATAACAAAAACTGCAATCAGCAGAACTAATTGCGGATTATTTCCTTTTTTATTCATTGAGAATTTACCCGTGGATAGCTGAAGCAATGATGATCGAAATGGCTATCATGAAAAAGCCTGCAAAAAGCGCGACAGCCACATTCTTGTTTTCCATAATTTCTTTTCTGAGATTATGCTTAGGCGTGAGTATTTCCATCAGCACAAATGCCACCAGGAGAATAAGAATCCCAATACCGGAATAAATCAGCGAGCTTAAAATGTATTGCTTCATAAGTATTTATTTAAATTTTAAGATGAATTTTATTTATGACCGCCCGGACCGGCAGCAGACCACTCTTCCTGATTGGAAAAAGATAGCAAACGCCAGCCGGTATAATCAGAATAAGCCAATACTCCTCCCAGCAAAGCTACTATAAGCAGGAACCAACGGACAGGATATAAGGAACTGAGATCTTTCATTGTTCAGATATTAATAAGATGAAGTGTAGGGACTGTACGGACTGCTTTCCCAGCGCCTTTGTTCGTAATAATTCATTGTAAAAAATTTGTAAACCGGCCATATCAATACCACCAAAACTATCAGCCAGAAATTACGCTGCATGGGCACATCATTGGTTACTTTGAGTGAAAAATTGTCCATTTTTCCACCCGAAAGGGCATAGCTATACATATCGCGAACGGCTGTAATTTTCAAAATGTACTTTCCGGAAGGGATACTACTCAAATATACCGTTTCCTGATTACCACCTTCCGACCAGCTTTCTCCTTCTGTCACCCCATGGTATTGTTCTACACCTTGTTGTAAACCATACTCATCGCCGGTTACTTTATTAATTAATGTAGCCTCCAGCTCAAACCACGAATTATCAACCGGCGCATAAATATCAAACTGCAGATTACTTTTCCATTTGGTCAGTTCAAATTCATCACTGATGAAGGTTTGCTGAGGCAAAGAATCTGCCATGGTGTATTGGTAATTAAGTAATACTTTTTCCTGCTGATTATACCCGATTAAAAAATGGATTCCGATTAACAGCAGCAAAACCAATAAGGTGCACTTCACTAAAAATGTCAGCTCAATCATTGCTTTGGGTTCTGCGGGTCCGATACTCATCTTTACCGGCAGATATTGATTGGTCTGCTTTTTTAATTCTTTGGTGGCAATATGCTCGCCCATAAACCAGGTGGTATGCTCACGATCTCCTTGTTCCACACATAAAATATATGGAGGAGCTATAAAATCTTTTGCATACAGTTTATAGGAATCATTAAAAATATTCCCGGAAAAAGCTCCGCTTGCCTGAGCTATTTTAAAACCGTAGGCATTAAACAATTGAAACGTGCGATCATTAAATTCAAAAGACTTTGCACGCGCCATCCGCATATTCGGCGAGTCCCCTGTTTCTTTCAATAATGTCCAATGACCATCCGATTCGTTCAAAAATGCGAAACCAACATTCCTGTTAAATAACGTATATTCCTTCCACTGATAATTTTCCTGTGAATCCTCTTTCAAAGCATACCCCAGAACTTCATATCCAATATCATTTAGCCACAGACTATCACCAATTTTAAAAACGCCAATCGGTTTTAATTTTGGTACAGAAGTTTCCAATCGCTGGCCACCGTTAAAATAATAATGAGCGCTGTTGCAGGTGTTGCAAGTCCAGCATTGAGAATAGGGGAAGAGCTTTACTATAGTTTCTGCCCCGCAGGATTCACAGAGGAATTTTTTACCGGCATCAAATTGCTCTCTTAAATTATACAATTGTAATGACTCAAAAGAAGTGTATTGAACGGAATACAATTCAAAACTGTCAGACTCCAGTTCAAATATTTCAACCTGATTACGTTCAGGGCTCATCAACTCGAACGAGCACCGGATATTGAGTAAAGGTTTATAAAAATCACCTTCAGCATCCCAAAACCGAACTTCATTCTTCCTGATAAACTCATATTCTGTATTGCCCAGCCAGATTGATTTATTATTTTGAAGAGCATTCAGTTTAGTGAACAAAATAATTTCTCTAAAATCAATCTTTTCATAAATGGCATACAGTCCGTAAGCTTCCCCTAAAATTTTAATTGAGCCATCCTGCAATTCAATCGTCCAGTAATTAAACACATTCTCGATAAACCAAAGGCGAAAGCGACCGGAAACGGTGAAGGCATTACCATTCCAACTACCTTTTGTTCCAGGCTTAATTATTTCTAAAAAAGAGGAGATGCTGTGGATTAAAGTTGTCTTTAAGCTCCCATCCTCAGCTAAAAATAACATACAACCACATTGACAGTGCCAATGTGAAAGGTGAGCACTTTTCAGGTTCAAAACACGGTTGCACTCAGGACATTGCTGTATTAAACTGAATGAATTCATCTTATCGCTTCAGTTTTTGAATATCCAGAATTGTCCCTTTAAAAAATTGAACTATTGCCTCAAAAACAAGATCCACAATTCCATCGTTTTCCTTTTGATAATTACTCAGATAAATATCAAGGTTGATTTTTCCATACTCCGGCCAGGTGTGAATTGATAAGTGACTTTCGCTCAGGCATACAATACCGGTGAAACCCGCCGGTAAAAAGTTATGGTAAACCTCACCAAGTTTTTTCAGTTCATACGTACTGATGAGTATGTCAACCAAAGCTTTGTATTCCTCAAACTGCTGAAGTAAGCAAGTATCAGTACAGTCCAGCGTTGCAATAAGATGGGTACCGGGATGATAAGGGGTCATTAAAAAATCGGGTGAGTTTAGTGGAGGCAATTTAAAGAAAAAGTATTGATCGAAGGGAATTAAATTCGATGTAAATCAAGTTTTTATCCACTGTCGTATTGATATTCAGATTTCAATATCTTTGTTAGAATAATTTTAATGAGCCTGTCAAAACAAATGAATTAATATCTTTAAGGCATGGAAATCAATCAACAGGATGACGGAAAAAAGGGAAGTTTTTATATAGAAATACTTGGTGCAAAAGTTGCCGAGATGACCTATGTATGGGCGGGTACAGACCGTATCATCATAGATCATACTGAAGTGAATGATGTCCTTAAAGGAAAAGGTGCAGGAAAACAAATGCTTGCCAGGGCGGTGGAGTTCGCCAGAGAAAAGCACATAAAAATTATTCCGCTTTGCCCTTTCGCCAAAAGCGTATTTGATAAAGTTGAGTCTTACCGGGACGTTTTATAAGGTGAATTAATCCCATGGAAAAAGTAAATATCACGGAGAAGCTGGCATTATTCAACGATTTCTGGAATCCCAGAATTACGGGAGAATTGAACGGACAGCACGTAAAACTGGTCAAATTTAAAGGACCTTTTGTCTGGCACAAACACGACGATGAAGATGAAATGTTCCTTGTCGTAAAAGGGGAATTCAGGATGGAATTCCGCGACAAAACAATTTTACTAAGGGAGAATGAGTTTTTAATCGTTCCCAAAGGGATTGAACATCGTCCTGTAGCAGAAAAAGAAGTGTCGGTGTTATTGTTTGAACCTATAACTACGCTCAATACCGGAGATGCCAAAAGTGAACTTACAAAGATGAATCCGGAAAAAATTTAGACCAATTAATCATTCAGAAAACAACAATAAACACATATCATTAAACTATGAAAAAAGCATTCTTTCTTTTAACATTGTTCCTATTACCCGGCTTAAGTTTTGGTCAAAAATATGCGCGGACAATTGATTCATTAACCAAAACAACGATTGGCAAAATTGGGGGTGTTGATAAAATGAAATTTCAGCTGTTACTCAGGCAGATTCAGTCAAACCATGTTTATAAAAGAATTGACACAGCAAAATGTGATTTTGTATATATAGAAGCACTAACAAACCACAGAGATACCAATTTAACGGAATGGTATTTCAATACTCCTTACCAGGGATTTTATTTTGTACAACCGGATCTGAAAAATGTTTTGCCATCAGTAGTTTTTCATGATGGGAAAGAAATGGATTTCCGGTTAAATTATTTTTCAAAAACAATTTCCGGCGTAGCATTTGATAATATTTATGAGAAATACTTCACGCTTGATGAGATAAAAGCCCGGGTTAAAAACTTTAAACCTGTTCAGGAATTAACTTATGATGCCACACCACCTATGGCGAAACAAGGTCATAGAAACCGAATGACAGATTCATTAAACGCGAAACAAGTTCAGGATACTACGAAGGCAACTAAAATGGCGGAGCAATTACTGGTAAACGAGCTTAAAACGACCCATAAAATCATCATCTGGATAGATAAGAAAACCAAAACAGCAAGAATTTCACTGCAAACACCTGCAAAATCTCCCAAGGTAACGAGCTACCCTGTTAGTATCGAATACCAGGACTGGTAGGCGCATATTCAATTAGTAAAAGATAAAAAATATAAAAGGAATTAATTGTATTGATTTAGTGCCCGATCAATAATCATATGGATATACAATTCGTTCTGCGGGACATTTTTTTTAACCCAACTGATTGTATTTGGGCTTTCGTCATCAAGCATTAACGAACAGGCTTCTTCTGACAGGTCATTGAACATTTCAATGATACCGTTAGATTTATCGGATTGGTATTTACTGATTTCCTCTAATAAGGTCGACCACATGTTTTCATTAGTTTATAATATTAACTAATCAAAACTTGTGCCACAAAAGCAATTATCAAATATATCATTTATTATATCCATTTATTCCTAGAAAATAAAGCATTAATCGGAATAAAATTTCGAGCTCTGATTCATAGTTAATATCAAAAACCAAAAATTAGTATGATATTTTTTAACAAATTATCAAAAATAATCTTGCTGGTTGCGCTCTTTCTTATGCGATTTGAAAGCAAAGCCCAAAGCAGCAAACCATTTGTATTAGGTGTTATTGAAGAATTTTATTCAAACATTCTATCTGAAAACCGTGTATTAAATATCTACTTACCGGAGGGTTACAAGGCGAATGACACAACCAGATATCCCGTGATTTATTTACTGGATGGATCGGCAAATGAGGACTTTATTCATGTCGTCGGGTTAATTCAGTATAATAATTTCGATTGGATTGATCGTGTCCCAAAATCAATTGTAGTAGGTATTGCTAATATCGACCGGAAAAGAGATTTTACATTTCCAACTAAAATACAAGAAGATAAAAATAAATTTCCATCAGCAGGAAAGTCTGCAAAATTTATTGATTTCATCGAAAAAGAATTGCAACCATTTATTGAAGCTAATTATAAAGCTAGCAATGAAAGAACAATTATAGGCGAATCATTGGGCGGATTGCTGGCAACAGAAATCCTACTAACGCGGCCGTCACTTTTCAATAAATATATCATTGTCAGTCCAAGTATCTGGTGGGATAATGGATCGATTCTGGAGAAAGATTCTGAAATAATGAAACTGCAATATTCCAAAGCAACCGACATCTATATTGGTGTAGGCAAAGAGGGGCTTTGTCCTACTAAAACTCCGAGAGTAATGGAGGTTGATGCAAATGTATTAAGCGACAAACTCAAAAAATCAGAAAGTAAAAATGTGCATGTTTATTTTGATTACCTACCGGAAGAAAATCACGCATCAGTAACCCATCAGGCCATTTTTAATGCACTGAGAATGTTGTATCCTAAAAAGAAATGATAATAGAAAGCGACAGCCTTAAAAAAGACTGTCGCTACAAACTAACAACGATACTCAAAACTAAATTCTTCCATTCTTAATTTCCTCCACCACTGCGGGGTCAAGTAAGGTAGAAGTATCACCCAGGTTATCAACTTCACCCTCTGCAATTTTGCGTAGTATACGACGCATAATTTTACCACTTCTTGTTTTGGGCAAACCCTGAACAAATTGAATTTTGTCGGGCTTGGCTATTGCACCGATGATGCGCGATACCGTTTGCACAATATCCATTCTGGTAAGGTTATCATCATCGTGTGTATTATCATAAATGACAAACGCATAAATACCCTGCCCTTTAATATCGTGAGGATAGCCAACAACAGCACTTTCCACCACACCTGCGTGCATATTTATGGCGTTTTCAACCTCTGCAGTTCCAATCCTGTGTCCGCTAACATTCAGTACATCGTCTACCCTGCCCGTAATTCTGTAATTACCCTCTGCATCGCGATAACAACCATCGCCGGTGAAATACAAGTTTTCGTAGGTAGCGAAATAATTGGTTCTGCATCGTTCGTGATCACCATAAGTTGTACGAAGAATTCCTGGCCATGGGAATTTAATACACAGATTTCCGCTCACATCATTTCCTTCAATAACATGGCCACTTTCATCTACCAATAATGGCTGAACCCCAGGCAGTGGCAAGGTTGCATAAGAAGGTTTTGACGGAGTTATGCCAGCCATATTAGAGATAAGCATTCCACCGGTTTCAGTCTGCCACCATGTATCAACGATCGGACATTTTTTCTTCCCAATATTTTCATCAAACCATTGCCAGGCTTCTTCATTAATCGGCTCTCCTACCGAACCTAATACTTTTAGCGAGCTCAAATCTTTGCCAACCAAAGGTTGCAAACCAAACCCCATCAGGCTGCGGATAGCGGTTGGGGCTGTATAAAGAATATTTACTTTATGCTTATCCACAACATCCCAAAAACGACCAGCGTCGGGCCATGTAGGAACACCTTCAAAAATAAGTGTTGTAGCGCCGGCACATAGCGGACCATATACGATATAGCTATGTCCGGTAATCCAGCCAATATCAGCCGTACAAAAATGAACATCACCTGGTGTATATTGGAATACATTCACAAATGAATAGGTCGTGTAAACCATATAGCCACCCACTGTATGCACAACGCCTTTTGGTTTTCCTGTAGAACCTGAAGTATATAAAATAAACAAGGGGTCTTCTGCATCCATTTCTTCTGCAGGACAATCAGGATTGCCCATTGTTTCCACCTTTTTAATTTCATCTTCCCACCAAACGTCACGACCTTTAATCATACTGATCGGGGTTCTTGTGCGCGTAACAACGATTACCCTTTTTACAAATTTACATTGCACCAATGCATCGTCAATAACGCTTTTCAAAGGAATTTCCTTATTGCCCCGGTAAGCTCCGTCACAACACACAATGAATTCCGCCTGGGCATCCTGTAGTCTGTCTGCGATACTTTGAGCACTAAATCCACCAAAAATCACGGAATGAATTGCACCAATCCTTGCGCATGCTAATGTTGCAATAGCAAGTTCCGGCACCATTCCCATGTAAAGACAAACGCGGTCGCCTTTCTTAACCCCATTATTCTTTAGAACATTTGCAAATTGAATAACTTTATTATAAAGGTCACGATAAGTAAGAACACGATGATGTTCTTCTGGGTCATTCGACTCCCAGATTATTGCCGGTTTATTACCCAATGTTCCTAAATGCCTGTCAATACAGTTCTCAGTTATATTCAGTTTTCCACCTTTAAACCATTCAATTTTGGGATCTTTGAAATTCCAGTCCAGAACGGTATCCCAGCGTTTTTTCCAAAGAAAGGAAGAAGCTATTTCAGACCAGAATCCTTCGGGGTCTTTTATACTTTTTTCAGTTGCAGCATTAAATGCTTCGAAACTTTTGATTTGAAAGGGGTAAGACATAATTTGTATTTTGTTAGCAGGTACATAATTAGTGAAATCAAACTAAATGAGCTCAAAAATTGTGCTAAATAAGTATATACATTAAGCTATAACATTAAATTCCGGTTCCATAAAGCATACTACAATTAAAGACTTTTAAGCTCAAAAACATAAAAGCATAATCAGGTCTTATTGCTATGGAAAACTCCAATATGGATGTGTTTATACAAATTCAACTACAAAACATACAATCTGCTAAATAGGTATATTTATGCTAATTAAGTATACTATCCGATATTACCTTTAGCGTATGAACGATCTATTTTGTCCCAAATGCAAGTCGCAGGAAATAGTGAAAAGCGGTATGGCTAAAGGAAAGCAGCGATACAAATGTCACGGATGCAACTATAATTTCACCGTAATGAAAGAAGGGAAAAGCATAGATCCATACTATGTGATTAAAGCCCTGCAATTGTATATTGAAGGTGTAACGCTGCGCGAGATAGAGCGAATATTAGGTGTAAGCCATGTTTCAGTAATGAACTGGGTAAGAAAATACAACATAAAAGCGCCGGAAAATCTCGATTATAAACCTACCTACAAAGTACTCAACCATACTGAATTGATGGACTTCTTCAAGGATAAGGATGCACTAAAACATTCGGGTACCCTCATTACTGAATTAGGAGATAAATTCATGGTAATAAAATGGGAAAGATTCAAGCGGAATTAACCTTCATTATATACACGCTTACCAGGCATATACATCAGATTCTTTTTTTGCTTTTTTTAAAACAACTTTTGAACTGTTAAAACATTGTTCACAAAAAAAGTAAAACATCATGGCAAAGCTTTACCGATTACTAACCTTGCTTTCTGCAGGTATTTGCAGTATATCTGCTTCAGCGCAATCCGATGCAGCGGAACAAAAAGTCATTCCTTACGGATTTGTAAGAAGTGATATTTTTTACAATTCAAGAAAGAATATTGAATTACGCGACGGATCTTTAAATCTGTATCCTTTAGACGGCGGAACTGCCTACCTTACAAATAAAGCAAATGACGACCTCAATGACAGAAGCCAGTTATTCTTTTCTGGAATTGTTTCCCGTCTTGGAGTTAAATTTAATGGTCTCACTGCATTCGGAGCAAAAGCTACCGGTGCCTTAGAAACAGATTTTTTTGGTATCAATACCGGAAGTGAAAATTTACTTCGTCTGCGCCATGCTTATGTAGCGCTCGACTGGACAAAAACACAACTTATGGTTGGCCAATACTGGAATCCCAATTTTATAGTAGCCTGCTTTCCGGGAGTAGCCAACTTTAGTACCGGCATTCCATTTAACCCCTTCAGCTTTTCGCCTCAGGTAAGACTTACCCATAAATTCAATAAGAACATCTCAGCTATGGGAATGGTTTATGGTCAGGAACTGGGAGGTTTCAGTACAGCCGGAACTTATACAAACATCTCTGCAACAGCCAGCGGTGCAGATGCATTCAGATATGCCGGCATTCCGGACCTGGCAGCTGAAATTACGTTTACATCGGGCAAGAAATTTATTGCAGGACTGGGCGGAGAAATCAATACCGTACGCCCCAGGATAAACGATATAAATGCTAGTACCGGATTTGCAGAAAATATCAATAAAAATGTAACCATGTCCAATTTGAAAGTGTATGCAAAATATACCAACAAAAATTTCGTACTGAAAGGCTACATGATAATGGGTCAAAGCCTTTCGAGATACGTAAGTACCGGAGCATTGGTTGAGTACAGAGATTCTGCAACAGGAGAATGGAATTATAAAGTTCAAAAACAAATCAATCTTTGGGCAGAAGTAATTATCACAAAAAGCAAAATGTTCCAACCTGCACTTTTTGTTGGTTACATCAAAAATATGGGGCTGAAAGACGAGTTGACTCCAACTATGTATAAAGTTGGCTCCTATGGTCTTTACAGCCGTGGCATTACCGCTACAAGAACATTTGATAATATTTTCAGAATTGCGCCTCGAGTGGATATTATTTCCAACAAATTTAAATTCTCTCCTGAATTGGAGATTACGAATATGCTTTACGGAAATACGGATAAAA
>DLGS01000203.1:0-189 GCA_002482815.1 Bacteroidetes bacterium UBA7688 | reverse complement strand
CAATTTAGAAATTTCAGCAGTTGCACCAAATGAATATAAAGCAAGCAATTTCAGAGTACAATTTACGACATCCTATACTTTCTAATTCACTAACTAAATTTAAAAACAATGAGCACTAATACAAAAGGACTCTGGAAGATTATCGGAGCCTCCTCGGTAGGCACCTTAATTGAGTGGTATGATTTCTAC
>DLGS01000252.1 GCA_002482815.1 Bacteroidetes bacterium UBA7688 | reverse complement strand
GGAAAGTGTGGTGGTTGCACCATAACTACAGTTCTTTAATGCAATCGCAAAAAGCCCGCAGCTCATATCAATGTAGCCATATCCGAAATGTGCAGACAATCCGCAATCACCTCTGGCAAAATCAACAATAATCGTACGTCCTTCATAACCGCTGAGGTCGATTACAGCAGAAGCCCAGGGTTTATAATAAACTGAAGAAGAAACAGAAGAAATACTGAAACCAGGTAAAGAACCTGCGACATAAGAAAACTGATTACACATTAGACCACTGGAAGAGCCTGTAGCAGAATCTGTGGTCGTTACGGTGAAACGTGGTTGTTGTGCTGCGGCATGTCCGGGATCCTGCATGACAATTGCATAGCGGTAAACAAGGGCAAAATTGGTTGAACCGGCCGGAACATGAATATAATAACGGGCTTTATCTGCCTTTGCATTATTATCATTCGTTCCTAGTTTTAAAGAATATTTTCCGCCGGGCGCTACTATAGGAAATTTTCCATAAGCATCCAATCCGGTTCCACTCGTTATAGTCATACGACCAGTTGTTGCTGCAGCAGGAGGAGTAACGGAGGTCGTCATGGAAAATGGTGAGCAACAACTTCCCTGGAAAAATTTCCAGTAACTGAAATCGCCTAATTCAAAATCCGTATTAGGTTCACAGGCAGATAATTGAGCAGATGCATTAACGGTGGAAAGGCAGAGTAAAAAGATTATCAGGTAAAAATATTTTTTCATGGGTAGATGAGGTGCTTTTATTTGGAAGCTTTAGCCGGATATTCCTTGTCAAACGATTTATAAACTGTGCCTTCCGGAGTATAAATATTCCTGAAAAAATATGGACCAACCGGGTCGACATCAAAATAAATAATGGTTTGACGCCCTTCTTTATCAATGCTTTCTATCATTCCGTCCATATATTCCCTTATACTGCTTCCATCATAGAGAATAGTGGTATAAATTGGCATTCCTTGTTCTTCACGAAGTTTTATACTGTAGTAAAGACGGTTGCGTTGCTTGTCTGCCATCATGGCTACAATCTTTCCGACCGGAAGCCGCGTCTCCGGTAATTGATGCAACAAGGGGATAACTTTCTCTTCTTTTATATTATATTGATAAGGAATTCCTTTTACAGACAACTCTTTTATTTCATTATGAGCATAATATACATAAGGGCCAAGTTGAACAGGCAGTGTGTCCAGGTTGCTTTCAGATATTACTTTTACACTGCCTCCGCTTTTCAGCAGTAGTTTTCCACCGGAAGATTCAAGGCTGTAAACAGGATTGACAGTTGTTTGTGCTTCAGACTTTTTTATAGCAGCGAAAGCTACCATAAGAAGCAACATCATTTTCATAGGATTAAATTTGAGCGAAGTTATTAATTTTTTTCGATTTCATTAACATATTCAGAAATTAGTCGAATAATTTTTTATTAATTCTCATGGAAATATCCTTGAAATGGACTTGTGCGACATTAAAAAAGCTGCATCATTGGATGCAGCTTTTTTAAAATATAATTGTTGAAAGGTTATTTCATTTCATGGACACTTTTATTTCCGATGCGCTGATAACGCCACCTTTTTCCATTGCCGCTTTTAAGTCAGGATTGTTCATAAAACCATTTAGAACTTCCATACTTGGGAATTCAGTCATAACTGTTACACGGTTTGGATTGTCGGCAGTCATATAAACATCATGAACTTTTATACCGGCATTGCTGCGGTTGATTTCGTCAGAATCAAAATGTGTTCTCCTCTCAGCTGCGTCTTTGACATCGTGGGTCAAAATAACATGGGCTATAATTGTGTGTTTTAGTTTGATGAATCTTAAAGATAGAATTAAACACGAATAAAAATAATTTTTATTTGAAATGATCTTTATTCGAATTCAGGTTTACATAAAAGACTCACCTTTCCAATAACACAAATAGCGTTTGGTAACGGTCTGAGCCAATTTATCATTCACCAAAGAATGTTGCATGTCGGCAAGATTTCGGGTGCTGCCATCTTTCAGTGCAATATTGATTCTTGCATCTGCTGCATTATACGTACTGTTGGAAGTTGTACCACTAAACACAAAATAGTCCATTTCTCTGTCGTTTAGTCCCAAAGACTTTTGAGCGGATTTCTTTTTTTCGTTCAGCAAATTCATTTCATCCTCTGCATCAAAAATCACTTTGTATAAGCGCCGGTGCAAATACATCTTGCATAAAGTGGACAACACTTTGTCGCCACAATCTGACCAGGATTTGATGGCAATAATAATATCTGAATCGTCAAGCGCACAAAATTGATCAATGATTTCAGATGCTGTTTCCAGCTCCTGTTTGCTGAAGGTTTGTGTCAGGAAAAAGGCCAGGGCCGGTGTAGCCTGGAGTTTTTCTCCTGCAGCGGTTAATTCTTTGGCGCGTTTCAGAATATTCACCAGCAATAATTCTGCACCCAGTACGGTTTTGTGCAGGTAAACCTGCCAGTACATAATGTGGCGCGCAACAATAAATTTTTCAACTGAATAAATGCCTTTTTCTTCAACGGCCAGTTCGTTATTACTAACCGTCAGCATTTTTAAAATACGGTCATAACCAATCACTCCTTCCGACACGCCGGAATAAAAACTGTCGCGGCTCAGATAATCCAGTCGGTCAACATCCAGCTGGCTTGAGACTAACTGATGCAAATATTTTTTTGGATAGGTGTAATTGAAAATTTGTGATGCGGTGTCAAGCATTCCGCCAAATTCATTGTTTAATTTTTTGATAATCACCCGCGAAACATCTTCGTGTCCAATATCACCCAAAATTGAATTTTCGAGTGCATGCGAAAAGGGTCCATGACCAATATCGTGCAATAAAATGGCCAGGCGTGCAGCTGTTCTTTCTTCTGCAGAAACCTCAAAACCTTTTACATGCAATTCGTCCAGGGCTTTGCCCATCAGGTGGCAAGCTCCAAGTGAATGTAAAAACCGGGTATGAACAGCACCGGGATATACAAAGTGAGCCACGCCCATTTGCATAATATTACGCAGTCGCTGAAAAATCGGGTGATCTGTTATCTTAAGAATTTCCGGTTCGGGGAAACTCAGGAATCCGTGAACCGGGTCGTTGATTATTTTACTCTTCATGCTGTTTTTTACTCGTCAGATATTCCTTTACCACTCATCTTCCGGCACAGTTCCGGTTTCTTCAACCGGTTCCGCACTTTCATCTGTGCTTTCATTGCTTTGTGCAGCATTCACGCCATTTCTTTCGAGGCTGGTCTGGTCGTATGTGCCACCACAATCATCAAAGTTTGGTGGTTCTTCAAACTTGGCATCCGCCTTAATATTCAGAGATTTGTCTGCATAACAACGTTTCATAAAGTAAGCCCATATTGGCAATGCAGATGCAGCTCCTTGTCCTAAAGCCTGGCTGCTGAAACGCAGATATCGGTCATCGCAACCAACCCAGGCACCAGCCAGAATCTGAGGAGTGTAACCTATAAACCAGGCATCGGCCTGACTGTTGGTTGTACCGGTTTTTCCGGCAATCTCGCTCTGGATATTATAGCGGTGGCGGATTCTTCCTGCAGTACCATGGTCCACTACCCCACGCATCAGACGCACCATTTTGAATGCGGTATTGGCATTGATAATTTCTTTTTGCTCTGCCACAAAAGATTTGAGCAAATTGCCATTTTTGTCTTCAATTTTGGTAATAAAAACTGGTTGTGTATTAATTCCTCCTGTTGGGAACATGGTGTACGCGCGCAACATTTCATATAAGGAAATATCGGACACGCCCAGTGCAATTGATGGCTGATTTACGATTTCGGCTTCGATGCCACATTTGTGTGCAAAATCAATAAATGCATTCTGACCAACCTGTTTGATTAAATAAAGTGCAGCGTTATTCACGGATAGCGCCAGTGCTCTTCTCATCGGCATGCTGCCATAATTTTTTCCGCCGTTTGCATCATAGTTTGCTTTCTCCGGGAAGCTGACCGGGTTGGTCGGAATAGTGCTGCAGGGAGAAAATCCGTTATCGATAGCCAGACAATACAGGAGTGGTTTGATCGTAGAACCAACCTGACGGCGGGTATTGGTGTTGACGTGATCAAACTGAAAATAATCGTGGTTGATACCACCCACCCAGGCACGAACTTCACCGGTGTAAGGATCCATCGCCATAAAACCTGTTTGCAGGAACATCTTCATATACATGACTGAATCGCGCGGGCTCATTACGGTATCCTTGATACGCTTACTGTTGTTCCAGGTGTAGACTTTCATCTTCACCGGTTTTTCCAGTTCTTTAAAGATTTCCTCGTCTTTTTTACCATCATCTTTCAAAGCCTGATAACGGTCGGTCATTTTTAAAGATTTGTACACATCATTCATGTGTGTTTTAAAAATGCTGCCGTCACGGTATTTGGACTGAGCTACAAAAAGCGCCTGCAACTCTTTCATATGCTGCGCAACTGCCTCTTCGGCATAGCGTTGCATGGTCACATTGATGGTGGTATAGATTTTTAGACCGTCTTTATAAATATTGTATTCGCTGCCATCTTCTTTTTTCAGGTCCTTGCAGATTTTCTTTACTTCCAGTTCTACAACCTGGCGGAAATAAGGTGCTATTCCTTCGTGATAATCCAGCTTATGATAATCGAGAACAATTGGTTTTGTTTTATTTTCAGCAGCAACTTCAGCAGAAATTTTACCATATTTTTCCATTTGGCTCAACACCACATTTCTGCGTTCCAGCGCACGCCCCGGGTTTCTGCGCGGATTGTACAAGGTGTTGCCTTTCAGCATACCAATCAAAAC
>DLGS01000423.1 GCA_002482815.1 Bacteroidetes bacterium UBA7688 | reverse complement strand
CATTACTTTTTGTGAATCATTTCCACCATGCCCGATACTAAAGGCCGCAGATGATACTAATTGCATTCGTTTGAACCAACGTTCGCTCTGCGCGTAGTTCAGCATATTCAGGAATAAGGTGAATAAGGCTATTGAAATAATAATAAAACCAATCAGCAACCATTTCACATTTTCACCATAAGTAACATAATTCAAGCTATTACTTTCAAATCTTGGTTGAAACGTTGTGCTGACTTCTTTCACTTCATTTTTGCGAACAACAGTGAAACTAATCTGATCACCATAACGATGTGCGGCCAGTACTTTATTCAGCTCTTTTTTATCCAAAACCGGTTTTCCATCAACAGCAAGCAACAGGTCTTCTTTTTTAAGACCCATTATTTTAGCCGGTGTCTTGTTAGGAACATCCAATATTTCGATTCCTTTCTCACTTTGCTCAATCTTTTTCAATCCCAAAATCTTTGTCATTTTGGTTTCGTAAGAATTGTAAACAAAATAGACCGTTCCGATAATAATAAGTATGGAAATAATTTTGGGAGCAATGCTCTTGCGGAAAGAATTCAGGAACCAAAGCGAAATAATAAAAGCGACCAACATTCCCACCAACGGCGCAAGAATAATAAAGCTGGCTATTTTTGCAATTGTTCCCATTTCAATGGCATTAAATCCGGCATGCGCAATAGCTGCTCCTGCAAAACCACCGATTAAGGTATGTGAAGAACTGGATGGAATACCAAACCACCAGGTCAACAGATTCCAGGCGATAGCCGCAATAAGGCCAGCCAGAATTACATTGAGAGTAATATCTGCCTCGTGAACCGTTTTGGCAATTGTATTCGCCACCCCATGGTCTTTAAAAATGAAAAAAGCTACGAAATTGAAAAAAGCTGCCCAAACCACCGCCTGAAATGGTGAAAGTACTTTGGTAGATACTACAGTAGCAATGGAGTTCGCAGCATCATGAAATCCATTGATATAATCGAAAATAAGCGCAAGTGCAATGATGACTATTAATAATGTCGTCATAAATATGATTTAGACTTAAGAAAGTTGAATTAAGAATATTTGATGATAATAGACTCGATGACATTGGCTGCATCTTCGCATTTATCTGTCACGATTTCCATATCCTGATACAGTTCCTTTCTTTTAATAAGCTCTATTGCGTTGGTTTCAAGCAAAAACAATTGTTTCAATGCTTCATCCAATATATCATCAGCTTCGTTTTCAAAACTATTTACTTTCACACAGGCATCTGTAATGGATTTCAAATCTTTCATATTGCGCAAGCCTTTTAGTGCAACACGTAAGGCCTGAACAGAATTGTCAATTACTACTGCAAAGGAGCGCATCGTATCATTCGCTTCATTAATATCATAGTTCACAATGCTTTTTGCAGATGCCCAGATATAATCTGCAACATCGTCCAAAGAGGTTGCCAGGTAATGAATGTCTTCGCGATCGAATGGTGTAATGAAGTTTTGTCCAAGCTCGATAAACAATCGGTGAGTTGCGTCATCGTTTTTGTGTTCGAAATCTTCTAAAGTGCTGAGCATTTTATCTCTTACTTTATCGTCTTCCTGATGTATGGCTTCACGGAAAACTCGACTCATATCAGACAGATTATCAGCAACTTCTTCGAAAATACTGTAGAAAACTCTGTCTTTTGGTGTAAAAAATTTTACAAAAGAATTTAAACCCATGATTTATTTATTTTTTGATTTTAAATTTTGTGCGAATGTACTCTGTATTACAGGCGAATGAAAGTTTGTACGGTGAATTAATAATTAGATAATATTGGCGATAATTAAAAATTCTGATTAAAAATTAACCTGTGCCTGAAGTCGTAAAAGATTCCCTTTTTGCA
This sequence comes from Bacteroidetes bacterium UBA7688, assembly GCA_002482815.1. GTDB lineage: Bacteria > Bacteroidota > Bacteroidia > Chitinophagales > Chitinophagaceae > Rurimicrobium. The sequence goes on along the minus strand of DLGS01000423.1, from coordinate 16,607 downwards.
GATTATCCTGCTTTGAAAAATCCTCATATCTTCTTTTCGAGATGGTATACATCGCCACCAGTTCGAAATTTTTTACCGGTTGCCACTCCATTCCTATTTCCAGTTCATTTACCTCATAGCTTCTTGCATCCTTCTCGTGTTTTTTCCCACCTTTATATTGATGGTATCTTACAAAAGGGTAAAATAAGTGCTCTTTATAAGATGTTTTAAAATTCAAAAGGATATATCCACCAGATAAGTTGCGCACTTCGATGGAATCAGTTACTTTATTAAATTCCGGGCCTTTTCCAATATTATATTCTGCCTGTATACCAAATGGCTGAGGATATAATACTGCGGTTGCGGCTACCCTTTGGTCAAGATAATTTAAATTGCTTACATACTTTACTCCGCTACTGAGATTTGATTTTGTCAAAACATATTGGCCGGAATATGCTTGTAAACTACCTTCAATAATTTGCTTTTTAAATTGAAATGGATAGGTAACACGCGCAACAACATGGGGCTCATTGTTTAGCTCAGGGTTGTTAGCTGTTTGACCGTTGTAAACACCAAGACCAAATACACCATAATCACCGCTACCCTTCAGTCCGGAACTTACCAGATACGCAAAGCGTTCCCTGATTTTTGAAGGTGCCCAATAGAAAAACACACCTAAATCACGCTCGTTGGCTACGGGGCTGTTCATTCCATCATTCCTGTCCAAGGGCAGGCGGTTTTGACTTGATTGCATATTCTCGAATCCATAGGGTACTTTGCTTTGGCCCACGCGGAATCGGAATTCATTTTTTTTGTCTACACCGATATCCATATATGCATCTCTGATTTGAGCAAAGTGCAATTTGTCGGAACTCGGGCTGCTGGCAAAATCCGGCTGAATATAGAAATAAACCTGCTTGCTCAACTGCCCAAATAAAATAATCCGCATCCGACGGATGAAAAAACCACCATCCTTGCCCCAGGATTTGTCTCCTTGTTCATTAGTCAGATTTTCGTTTGTTTCCAGCAGACGGTTATATCGAACCTGAGCATATCCTCTGATAGCAAAAGTTTCATACCATTTTTTTGCTGGCAGGGGTTTAGCGGAGACCTTTGGTGTGTCTAGAATAGAATTGTGCTGAGCTTTTGAAGAAATACTGAATAATAAAAACAAAAGAAAAAAGAAACTTTGGCGCATTATTTTTTGATTAATTTTTTTTGCAAAATTAACCGCCGACAGTATAAAGAAAAATAAATAACCAAGACTTAATAATTACATAACATTGGAGTTAAAGCTGTTTCGTACATGCACATTCGGGTAAAAAAAAGCGCCGTCACGGTTTAGTGACGGCGCTTTTGATAAATAATAACTAATTGATTACTTCTTAGTTGCAGATTTTTTTGCAGCTACTTTTGGCAATTCAGAAACCGGAGTTTCTTCGATGTTTTCCAAAGTTTCCAGCTCTAGCATTTTTTCTAATTGGCGAACTTGTTTTTTCAGGTCGTAGATAGCTTTGTGCATTTCTTCCATTTCGCTACGGGTAGCTACTGGTATTTTGCTCAAAGATTTTTCCATCAGCATATCAGTTTCTTTGCTCAATTTCATTTTCAATGAAGCCACTTCCGCCATTATCTGAGAATACTCATCGCTTTCGAAAAGGGCAACAAACTCGGCATCGCTGATGTTCAACCACTCCTGATAAAGAGCCATTACGCTACCAACTTCTTCACCATTTTCTTGTTTGTTGATGATAGATTCAGCAACTTTATCCATTATTTTGGTGCCTTTCTCATATATCATGTGTTGCATTTCTGCATTCTTGATATTGTAAACAACCATTTTGTCAGCAAGATCGCTCCATTCTGCCATGTTTTTGGTCATATCATTCTGGCCCATCATTTTGCCCATTGGAGCAAAAATGCTGTTCATAGAATTTTTCATATTGTTATAACCACCCAACATGCTTTCCATCATTTCATTCTGATTGAATCCAGGAACCATATTGCCCATCATAGATTTCATCTGGTTGTAGCCGGCAGCACCATTAAAGCCTTTCATGTTGTCCTGCATCATTTTGCTCAGGTTCTGCATGTATTGATTTGTATGCTCTGGCATAAAACCAAACAATTTGTCCATAAGGTCTTTGTACATCGCTGGTTCTACCATTTTCTTAAAAGCATCCATATTGAATGTTTTGTTCTGGATAGAACTCATCATTGGTGACCACATTTCAGAGAAACGTACAAAACCTTCGTTTACGTTCATCATATTGCGGAAAGCATCCTGTGGAGTACCGGCCTGCATTGATTTCTGCAAAGAAGAGAAATTGTAGTTCATCATTTCAGAAAACTGATTGAACAAATTTGTCATGCTGTCAGCAGATGATTTCATGCTATCCATAGAGAATGGATTCTGATTCATCATGCCTTTGCTCCAATTTTGAAATTGGTTCATCATGTTTTGGTTGTTCATTGCAGTCATCATGTTGTTCATTTGACTGTTCCAGTTGTTGAACTGATCCATAGGATTGTTCATATTAAAACCTTTAGCTTGCTCAGTTGTCGCTTTAAACCAGTTTTGGTTCATATCATACATTTGTTTTGCAGCTTCAGTTTGTTTGCTCTGCCAGTTTTGAAAAAAATCGGACATTTTATTTGCATTATCCTGTGCACCTGCACCAAAAGATTCAGCTTTTGCAGTTGTTGCACCCATTGCTTTCTTTTGGTTCTCAAGCCAGTTGTTATACCACTCAGTACCTTTATTGATGGTTTCGTTCACCATAGTATTGCCGTTAGCCAATTTTTTGGTGCTTTCTACCATTTTGTCTACCATGCTTTTTTGCGTTTCAAGCACACTTTCCATTAAGTTGCTTCCGTTAAGCTTAGCCATTGTTTTGTTATTTATTGTTTGAAAAAATAGGTTTCGAATATTGTTTTGCCGTCCGGATTTCTAAGATATTAACAAAAAAGTTCCTTTAGGCGCCGCAAAGGTAATGGCAAACAGTTAGAAAAATTGTTAATTGATGGCCTAATTTCTAATGCTAACAATAATTTAACCATACATCAAGAGGCTTGCCAACGCTATAAATTCAACTGTTTTAAGGCTAAAAATCATTTGCTTCTTTCATAATTTCGATTACTTTCGCTACAAAAAATTAACCATTATGATTAAGACCGGCGATTCATTCAGACATAAATTTTCTTATACTCAAACAGATGTTGACGGTTATGCAAAAGTCAGCGGAGATACTAATCCATTACATATAGATGAGGCTGCAGGAGCAGCAAGTATGTTTGGCAGAAGGATTATCCACGGATTTTTGGGAGCCAGTGTTTTTACAAAAATTTTTGGTGCGCTTTGGTATGCTGATGGACATGTATACCTCAGCCAGACCATGAAATGGTTGAAACCTATGTTTACAGATGTAGAATATGAAGCTGTCGTTACCGTAAAAGAAATCTTTGCTGAAAAAAACAGAATTCTTTACGATTGTGAGGTTTTTGAAGTTTCTACAGGTGATAAAACAATTGCCGGAGAGGCAATGTTGCTCAATAAAAAGCAATACGTCTGGTAATTCTGCAACCCACAATTCTTATTATTTACAATCAATTTGTATTGCGTACTGTTATGCTATAGCGCGCAATCAATTTTATATTTCTGCCACTCATTTTTTGAGTTATCTTGCATATAGAATCTACTAACTAACCAACCTGTATTTTTAATACCGTGAACAGAGAAAGCATTTCCATATTCGACATGTTTAAAATCGGCATTGGCCCAAGCAGTTCCCATACGCTTGGCCCATGGCGTGCCGCATTGCGGTTTTTAGAAAGTATTGATACCCAATTTGGACTTGAAGAAGTAAGCGCCGTAAAGGTTTTACTGTATGGTTCTCTTGCAAAAACCGGTAAGGGACACGGAACGGATATCGCTGTAATTCTTGGTGTGTGCGGAGAAGATCCGGTAACCTTTGATGTGAACATCATCACTACAACTATCCAACAGATTAGTACTGAAGGAAAATTAAACCTGGGTGGGAAAAAAATCGTTCCCTTTGACCCCAATAATGTCTCTGTTGAATTTTTGATGACTGAAAGCTTACCCTTTCATCCGAATGCACTTACTTTTCTGTGCACATTAAATAATGGTAACGAAGTAGCCGAAACTTATTATTCCATTGGTGGTGGTTTTGTGGTGAAAGAAGGTGAAGATAACAGCTCAAAACTAAATAATGATCTCCCCTTCCCTATCGAAAAGTCTGCTGATTTGCTGCATTGGTGCATCAAATCGGGCTTGAGTATAGCTGATGTTGTGATGGAAAATGAACATGCCTGGCGCAGCGAAAAGGAAACACGTGCAGGTGTATTAAAAATATGGGAAACAATGCGCGATTGCATTTATCGCGGTTGCCATATCGGAGGAATATTACCGGGAGGGTTAAACGTTACCCGTCGTGCTTCCGCCTTAAACAAAAGATTACTAAAAGGGCGTACTTATAATAATTATGATGAGTGGGTTCAGGCAATACGCGAAGGTGGTTCCGGATTCCAATATACACTGGATTGGGTCAGTTGTTTTGCTCTGGCGGTAAATGAAGAAAATGCCGCTTTCAGCCGCGTAGTTACGGCGCCTACCAATGGTGCTGCCGGCGTTATTCCTGCGGTGTTGCAGTATTTCGTAACTTTTTGCGATGGTTATGATGAAGAAAAAATTCTGAATTATATGCTGACCTCTTCAGAAATCGGCAGCATTTTCAAAAAAGGTGCAACCATTTCAGCTGCAATGGGTGGTTGCCAGGCCGAAATCGGTGTATCTTCAGCGATGGCGGCAGCAGGGCTTACGGCGGTACTTGGCGGCACAGTAAAACAATGTCTTCAGGCAGCCGAAATTGCTATGGAGCATCATCTTGGTCTTACATGCGACCCAATAGCAGGACTGGTGCAGGTGCCTTGCATCGAGCGGAATACGATGGGTTCCATCAAAGCCATCACTGCTTCACAATTAGCCTTGCAAAGCAATCCTGATAATGCAAGAGTCTCATTGGATGCGGTAGTCAATACGATGTGGGAAACGGCCTTGGATATGAATCATAAATACAAAGAAACTGCTGAAGGTGGTTTGGCTACGAATATTCCAATCAGTCTGCCGGAGTGCTAGCTAATGGTTAATGATGAATGATGAAAGGTTAATGGAGGGATTTTGCTTTTCTTTAGAAACTAAGATCAATTGTGATTCGTAATTTAGTTATTCTTCATCTTCATCAACAAAATTATGAAAAGCCAATTGTTTCAGCTTGCCTCTAAAATAATGATAGCCTGCTTTGCGATGTTATCATTCAGCCAATGCAGTAATGCACAAAAAAAAGGAACAACTATGAGCAATGAAACGAATAACAACAATCCATATTACTCCCGCACCGACACGAAGAAACTCAACGTCAGCAACGAGGAATGGAAAAAAATATTAAGCAAAGAAACGTATGATGTAGCCCGCGAGAAAGGCACTGAATATGCCTTTTCCGGAAAATATTATAAAACGGACGCTAAAGGAACTTACTATTGTGCCGTTTGCGGTAATCCATTGTTTCGTTCCGGTGCAAAGTTTGCCAGTAGTTGCGGTTGGCCAAGTTTCTATGAATCTTTAACGGGAAACAGTGTTCGCTATGAAGAGGATAATGCTTATGGAATGAAACGGACCGAGGTACTTTGTGGCCGTTGTGATTCTCACCTGGGTCATATTTTTGATGACGGGCCGGCACCAACTTACAAGCGCTTTTGTATGAACAGCGTGGTATTGGACTTTGTTCCCGATGATGCAAATGCCAAATGACAAAAAAGCAGCGTTACGAATATATACTCAATTGGTTTCAGCACAATATGCCTGAAGCAGAAACGGAATTGTTGTACGACAATTCCTTTCAGCTTTTAGTGGCAGTCATCCTTTCTGCGCAATGCACCGACAAGCGGGTGAATATGACCACACCCAATATTTTCGCCAGATATCCGGATGCACCAAGCCTTGCCAAAGCAGAGTTTGACGACCTGTTCCCGATTATCAGAAGCATTAGTTACCCAAACAATAAAACGAAGCATCTGATAGGAATGGCGCAAATGCTGATGGAGAAATTTGGAGGTGAAGTGCCGCACACGGTGAAGGAATTAATTGAGCTGCCCGGCGTTGGGAGGAAGACCGCAAATGTGATTACCTCCGTAATAGATGAGCAACCCAACATGGCTGTGGATACCCACGTATTCAGAGTTTCGGCAAGAATAGGATTGACCACTAATGCTAAAAATGTATTGCAGGCAGAACTGCAACTGATCAAAAATATTCCCAAAGAGCAGGTTCATATTGCGCATCATTGGCTCATACTGCACGGGCGTTACGTTTGCGTGGCCCGCAATCCTAAATGCGATATTTGCCCGATAACAGAGGCTTGTAAATATTATGCGATGAATGTGAAGGGGTGAGTTTTACAAAACCCAACCTGCGTACCTATTATATTTGGGATTGGGATTTCCTAAATTTTTATTCTCCCTCCTTTTCTTTCTCCGTTGGAGCTTCTTTACTTCTTTCTTTTCCTTTTTGGTAATATATTTCCTCAATTTACCCTTTTCGATTTGTTGATTAGACTGTCCCATCAATAATAATTAATCCCAATCGCCTTTCTCGCAGCATCAATCGTTTGTCTGGCGCTAACTCTGGCTTTCTCGGCTCCTTCTTTTAATATCTTTTGAATTTGATTTTCATCCTCTTGCAAGGCTTTTGCACGCTCACGGATGGGCGCAATAAACGCAACCATATCTTCTGCCAATTGTTTCTTCAAATCGCCGTAACGAATGGTACAATCGTTGTAATTTGAGGTAAAGTTGGCAACCGTATCATCAGCAGAAACCAATCGTAGTAATTGAAACACATTCTGAATCAGTTCAGGCATTTCAGAGTTGTGTTCTGTTGGGCCGGAATCCGTTTTTGTCTTCATGACTTTCTTACGGATGGTATCGTCATCGTCTGCCAGAAATAAAGTTGCATTCAGGTTTTCGCTTTTGCTCATTTTTCCGTTTCCATCCAGACTGGGCACTTTTACCAAAGTACTGCCGTAATTGAACGGATAAGGTTCAGGAAATAAATCACCGTAGCGATGGTTAAATCGTTGAGCAAAGTTTCTTGCCATTTCGACGTGTTGCTCCTGGTCTTTTCCTACCGGCACATGCAGAGCACGATGAATCAAAATATCAGCCGTCATCAAGACAGGATAGGTCAGCAAGCCTGCATTGACATTATCCGGATTCAGGCGCACTTTATCTTTAAAAGTTGGCACTTTCTCCAGTTCACCTTTGTAAGCCAGCATATTCAGCATCAGGTAGAGCTCGGGAATTTCGGGCAAATCACTTTGGGCATATAAAGCTACTTTCTCCGGATCAAGGCCACAAGCCACATTTTCCGCCACAACACGGTAAACATTGGCGCGTAAATCTTTCGGATCAGGATGCGTAGTGAGGGAATGATAATCCGCTACAAAAAAGTAACAGTTGTAATCATCCTGCATTTTTACATAATTGCGCATGGCGCCAAAATAATTCCCAAGGTGTAGGTATCCGGTAGAGCGGATGCCGCTCACAACAATCTCTTTGCTCATAAAGGCTGCAAATTACGTTTTCTCTTTTTTGATTCAATAAAATTTTCCATTTCCACCAAAGAAAAACTGCTCAGATTTTGTGCTGGTGTCAATCCCGCTTTCTGTGCCACTTTACAACCGTAATACACATCATCGTATCCCGACAAAGCATGCGCATCCGGATTAATGGACAGCAGAACGTTTTTCTCAAGGGCATAATCAATCCAGCGCCAGTCGAGGTCGAGGCGACGTGGATGCGCATTGATTTCAATTACTACACCGTAATCCGCACAGGCGTCAATAATCATCTTATGGTCCAACGGATAACCTTCCCTCGATAATAAAAGCCTGCCGGTAAGATGTCCCAATATTGTTGTGTGCGGATTTTGAATAGCCGTCAGCAGGCGTTGCATGGCTTTATCCTGGCTCATCTTCAGGTTGCTGTGCACAGAAGCAATTACCAGATCGAACGTACTTAGAACATTGTTATCGTAATCAAGGCTTCCGTCGTTTAAGATATCGGCTTCGATACTTTTGAAGATTTTGAACGGTTTTAATTTTTCATTCAGCAAGTCAATTTCCTGGTGTTGGGCCGCAATTCTATCCGGCGTTAATCCGTTTGCATAAAAAGCAGCCTGAGAGTGATCGCTGAGTACCAGATATTCCAAACCTTTGCTGATGGCGTATCTTGCCATCGTCTCAATGGTTTCCTGACCATCGCTCCATTTAGAATGCGAGTGAATTATACCTTTAATATCGGTTGCCAGAATAGGTTTTTGAATAGTATCTGAAATAGCTTTCTCTAAAATTTTGCCATTTTCACGCATGGGCGCAGTAATAAATTGTAGCCTATTGTGCGTAAAGATTTCTTCTTCACTTTTTGCATTTTCCGGTATAGAAAATTGCGTTTCAAATGCACTCAGAAATTCCGGACTGCAATTATTCCTGAAATAAGTCTGATACAATTTATCTTTAGAAACAAAAGTAAAATCTATCGGAATACTGTCCTGAAGATTCAGTTGCAGCTTGCCTTTGACTTCATCCACATCCATTTTTAAGCCCGGAACATTTGCCCAATATTTAGGCAAGGTTTCCAAGGGCATATCACTGATGATTTCCACTTCCGATACAGTTTCCACTTGTCGCAAAACCGCGCCGGATAATAAAAACTTGTATTGCGGAAATGATTTGCTCAATCGCCCTACCCAATCATTTGCCATTTTCTCGACACTGGCCCATAGCTGAAAGCCTTGGCTGGAACGGATAAACGCAATATTCTGCAAAACTGCCTCCTGGGTTTTTTGTCCAAAACCTTTAAAGGCAGCCAGACGGTTTTCATTACAGGCATATTCCAGTTCTCCCACACTCTCGATGCCCATTTCTGTCCAGATGGTGCGTACTTTTTTCGGTCCCAGACCTTTGATTTGCATGATATCCAGCACGCCAAGTGGTGTTCTGTTGATAATATCTTCCAGTTGCTGCAACTTACCCGTGTCTAAAATCTCGCGGATTTTTGTTGCAGTAGATGCTCCGATGCCTTTACTATTGCGCATTGCAGCATCATCCATTGAAGCGAGATCTTCTTCCAGCTGGTCAATATTGTAAGCTGCGATACTGTATGATTTCGACTTGAAACTGTCTTCTGCGTGCAGGTCCATCAGCTTCGAAAGCGTTGAAAAGAATTCCGAAATATCCGAGTTTGTCATGCTGCAAAAATAAGTAAGCAAAGTATCTTTGTTGCACTATGAGCAAAAGCGATTTGAACGTCAGCCTGATACAGATGGATATTGTTTGGGAAAACCCGACCCAAAACCGTGCTTTACTGGAACCGAAAATCGCTTCACTACAAGGTCTTCAGCATATTATTGTCCTTCCGGAAATGTTCAACACCGGATTCAGTATGCAGGCAGAAAAACTGGCCGAAACAATGGATGGCGAAACGGTGAACTGGATGAAAGAACAGGCAAGGAAAAATCGTTGCATCCTTACCGGAAGCATCATTATTAAAGAGGATGATAAATACTATAACCGTATGCTGTGGGTTTTGCCGAATGGCGAAGTGGCTCATTACGACAAGCGCCATTTATTTTCTTATGCGGGAGAAAATGTCGATTTTTCCCCTGGTGAAAAACGGATGATTGCTCAGGTGAATGGTTGGAAAATCTGCCTGCAGGTTTGTTATGATTTACGTTTCCCTGTTTGGGCACGCAATACAGACGATTATGACATGCTGCTGTATGTAGCCAACTGGCCTGAAAAAAGGAATTACGTTTGGGAAAATCTATTGCAGGCTCGCTCAATAGAAAACATGAGTTTTGTAATTGGTGTAAATCGTGTGGGTGAAGACGGAAATGGTCATCCGTATATTGGCAACAGCAGTATTTACAATACACTGGGTGAGTTAATAGAAAAAGCTTCGAATGAAGAAAAAATAATCACACACACCTTTAAGTATGCTGAACTTGAAGAAAGTAGAGCCAAATTCCCCTTTCTGAACGATCGGGATGCTTTCGTATTGCTATAAACTATTCTTGGCCAAACATTCCTTTTGCCAGAAGATCTGCAATATGAATCGTTTGAATCGGTAATTTATTTTTGTCGATATAGCCCTGAAGGTGCATCATACAACTCACATCAGTGGAGATGATGTATTTTGCTCCGGTGGCCAATGCACTTTGAACTTTGGTTTGCGCCATCCCAATCGATATTGGTTCATATTTGATAGCAAAAGTTCCACCAAATCCGCAACAGGTTTCACATTCAGCCATTTCTACCAGTTCCAATCCTTTAATTTGCTCCAGCAATTTCCGTGGTCCGGCTTTTATTCCGCATTCTCTTAAAGCACCACACGCATCGTGATAAGTGACCTTTGCTTTAAAGCTGGCATCGAGTTGCTCAACCTTCAGAATATCAGTCAGAAATTCTGTGAATTCGTATAAAAATCCACGAACCTTTTTACTGTTTTGCGCTTCGGAGCCATCTTCAAACATTTCTTCGAAAGCACTGCGAACATACCCTGTACAGGATCCGCTTGGTGCGACGATATAAAAATCCTTATCGAAATCGTGCAGAAACTTTGTCGCTACTTTCTTTGCTTCCTCTTTATAACCTGCATTATAAGCCGGTTGTCCACAGCACGTTTGTTTAGGATTATAATGCACCTCACATCCAAGTTTTTCTAAAATACGCACCATATTCATACCCGTTTCAGGGTAAAGCTGATCAACAAAACATGGCATAAAAATCTGAACCTGATGCATTTTATTAAGCTTAAACTCCTGCTGAAATATTTCTGTTGAATTGAATCATTTTAAGCGCTGTTATAGCAGCTTCTTCACCCTTGTGTCCATGAATTCCGCCTAACCTTTCCCATGCCTCTGCTTCAGTATTCAAGGTCAGCACCCCAAAAATGACCGGAATGTCAAGACGTACATTTAATGCCGAAATACCATCTGTCACAGCCTGGCAAACATATTCGAAATGAGGTGTACCGCCGCGGATGACAGCCCCAAAGGCAATAATAGCTTCCGGTCCAAGGGAATTGATCGAATTATCTTTTGCTACCTGATTGCAGGCAAAAGGAATTTCAAAACATCCCGGTACAAAATATTGACCGGTAAGGATTGCTCCTGCCTGGTGTAAAATCCGTGAACAACCTTCCAACTGGGCAGCAACAATCTTATCATTCCATTCTGTGCATACAATTGCAATACGCGGAAGATGGAGCGTGCTGATTGCTTCCAGGGAAAGAAGTGTGTTACTATCGGAAGATAAGGCCATTTGATTTTTTGTTTATTAAGAATGGTTTCAGGGAGTAAAACCGATAAATCTGTTATAAAAAATCCCCTTCAGTTAAAAGGGGATTTTGAAATGTCAATTATGAATGAAACTAATCTAAAACACCCATTTGTGCTAAAGCTTTGTCCACTTCACGGCTCTGGAAGCTGCGTGGATACTCATCTCTGATGCGTATGTAGGCTTTTTTAGCTTCTTCAGGCTGGTTATTTTTTTCATAAGCAATAGCCAGGCGTTGAAGATAAATAGGAGAATAAACATCATCATCGGCATCGCTGCTGGCTGATTTGTATTGCTCAATACCTTTTTTAATATCGTTTGTTTCCATGTAAGCATCGCCAAGCAAACCGCTTTTAGCATTTTCCAAAACTGTGCCTTTCGGATCAAACTCTTCCAGGTGTTTAATGGCAGATTTATAATCCCCCATTTTCAGGTAACATGAACCAGCATAAAAATGAGCAACATTTGCGGTAGCGGTCCCTTCATATTTTTTAATAATCTTCAGGAAGCCGGCATTGGTGGCATCACCATTCAAAGCAAGATTTACGGAATCGATAGAAAACATTTGTTCTGCACGCATTATTGCCACACCGGCTTTTTCTTCATTTGGTGCAACGACAAGATTTTTATAGGCAAAAAAACCGCCGACAGCTACTACTACAGCGATAACAGCAGTATTAATAACTTTTTTATTGTTTTCGTAGGCTACTGCAATTTTTTCAAGAGCACTAAGTCCTTCAGTTGATTGTGGAGTGGTTGACATTATTTGTGTTTATGTAAGTTTAGTAAGGGTTAATGTTTATTAATCTGTAATATAGGGATAATTTTCATCCACATAAATATCTTTATACAATTCTGAATCGTCCGGCCATGGGCTGTCTTCCGCAAATTGAACACATTCTTCTACCTGAAGCCGTATTTTTTCATTTATGGCTTCGATTTCTTCTTCTGTAGCCCATTTATTTTCATCAATCACTTTCAAAACCTCGGTAATCGGATCTTTTTCTTTATAATTTTCGACCTCGTCTTTGCTACGGTATTTCGCTGGGTCACTCATAGAGTGTCCGCGATAACGATAAGTTTTGATTTCAAGAAAAGTCGGACCATCGCCTTCACGCGCACGTTTTACAGCTCTTTCTATTCCGCGGTGAACATCTTCACAGCTCATACCATCAACGCTGTCTCCAGGCATATCAAAACCATCGGCCAAACGATAAATATCTGATACTTTGGAAGTACGTTCAACTGATGTTCCCATTGCATAACCGTTATTTTCACAAATGAAAATAACCGGTAATTGCCACAATACAGCCATATTGAATGCTTCGTGCAGGATTCCCTGACGTGCAGCCCCATCACCAAAGTAGCAAAGTGTTACGCTATCGGTTCCTTTATATTTTTCTGCAAAAGCAATACCGGCGCCCAGACCAATCTGACCACCAACAATACCATGGCCACCAAAAAATCTTTTTTCTTTAGAGAAAAAGTGCATCGAACCGCCTTTTCCTTTGGTGCAGCCGGTTGCTTTTCCGTATAATTCAGCCATACATTCGTTGGCACTCATTCCTTTGGCAATGGCAATTGCGTGATCACGATAGGCGGTTATAATATTGTCACGATCTGTGATAGCAGACATTGTGCCCGCAGCTACCGCTTCCTGACCGATATATAAATGGCAAAAACCACGAATTTTCTGCATTCCATATAACTGTCCTGCTTTCTCTTCGAAGCGGCGCATCAACAGCATACTTTCGTACCAATACAGGTAAGTTTCTTTATTGAATTGAGTCTGCACAGTTTTACTAAATTTGTGCGAATTTATTGTTTTTTCCATTCCGCTCAAATTTCATTTTGATTTTACTTACTAAAATTTCACTTTTTCAGTTCCGCAACTATGCTAATGAAGCCTATAGTCTGGATTTTCCTGTCACATGCATCACCGGAAAAAATGGGAGCGGAAAAACAAATATGCTGGATGCTGTTTATAACTTGTGTTATACAAAGAGCTATTTTTCTTCAACTGTACAACCTACTATTATGCACGGCACGGAAGGCTACCGGATTGAAGGTAGTTTTAATCATTATCACAAAAAGGAAACGGTTGTCTGTAAATATAAAAATAATAAAAAGGAAATCAGTTGTGGCGGAGTCGTTTATGAACGTCAATCCGATCATATCGGCAAATATGCAGCTGTAATGGTAGCACCTGATGATATAGAAATGATTAATGATGGCAGTGAATTGAGGAGAAAGTTCATTGATGGCATTTTGAGCCAATGCGATAAAACCTACCTCGAATCATTGCTTCAATATCAAAAAGTATTGATACAGCGAAATGCATGGTTGAAAATGTATAACAGTAATCCTGGCATTGACGGTGCTTTATTAGACTACTATAATAATTTGCTTAGCCAGAGTGGAACTTATATTTTTGATGCCAGGACAAAATTTTTAAATGAATTTATTCCTTTACTACAGCAATATTATCAGCAGTTTTCAGATGGCAAAGAAGAGGTAAATATAGATTATCAAAGTGATCTGAAAAAAAGCAGTTTGTCAATATGGCTCAATGAACATTTGCAACACGATATTCGTTATCAGCGAACGCTCAGGGGTATCCATAAGGACGATTTCCTCTTTTTGCTTAATGAAAATGTTATAAAAAATTATGGCTCTCAGGGACAGAAAAAAAGCTTTTTATTTTCTCTGAAATTAGCCCAGTTTGAATATCTCAAGGCAAAAATGGGTAACAGCCCAATATTGTTACTGGATGATGTTTTTGAAAAACTGGATCAACAAAGAATGGAAGCATTGCTGAAAATTATCAGTAATCCTATATTTGGCCAGGTAATACTGACTGACACCCATGAAGGTCGTGTAAGAGCTGCTTTTGACACAGAAAAAGCAATTGGGTTTATATGTTTATGAAGAGAAAAATATCAGGCTCAACAATTGTAATCATACTCTTTTCAGTTGTATGTTATTTGCAGGCAACTTCATCACACCGCTGGGTGCGTAATGAAGTTCTTAAATATGACCCGTCCGGATATTATCTTTTTCTACCTGCCACATTTATTTATCACGATTTAGGAAAACTCGCTTTTTACGCTCACATCGACAGCGTTTATAAACCTTCCGGTGAAATACACAATTATGCACTTTATGAACAGGAAAGCACACAAAAACGATCCAATAAATATGCAATAGGAACTGCTATTGGTGAATTGCCGCTATTTCTGATCACGCATTTTGTCTGTACGTACTTCTTAAAAAATACACCGGCAGATGGCTATTCTGAACCATATCAGTTTGCAGTGGCTATGAGCAATCTTATATGGTCTATTGGTGGTCTTGTCGTTCTATGTGCCTTTTTAAAAAAGTACTTTAATGATAAAGTTGTTATAATTACATTATTGATGATTGGTTTCGGAACCAATTTTTATTGTTATACTATAACGGATCAGGGCATGAGCCATAATCTGGCATTCTTGTTGTTTTCATGCATTTTATATTTTACTGAACGTTGGTATAATGCACCCAAAAGTAAGTACGCAGTTTTTCTGGGATTATTTCTGGGCTGGGTGGCAATAACCAGACCAGTTGATTTTATTGTTGTTTTGATTCCGCTTTTCTGGCCAATCAATTCCAAAAACTTACACACCACGAACAGATTAAAATTTTGGTGGCAACACAAAAAGGATCTGACCATTTGCTTAATTGCCTGCACCTTTGTGGTATGCTTTCAACTTGCCTATTGGAAATACACCACCGGTCATTTCCTGCATTTTTCTTACGAGGAAGAAGGTTTCAATTTTAATAACCCACAAGTTTTAAATGGTTTATTTAGTTTTAGAAAAGGTTGGTTTATTTATACTCCAATAGCATTATTGGGATGCTTGGGTATTTTGCCACTTTTTCAACAAAATAAAAAAATGGCGTTGCCGGTTATCCTGTTTTTCATTTGTTTTATTTACATAATTTATAGTTGGTGGCTATGGTGGTACGGCTGGAGTTTCGGATCAAGACCAATGATTGAATCATATGCTATTTTAGCAATTCCTCTCGCATCGCTTATTTATTGGTTCGTACAAAAAAAACCTTTTCTTATAAGTCTTGGCATCGGCTTAGGGTTGTTTTTTATCTGGCTCAATATTTACCAAACGGAGCAGTACTGTGTTGGAACAATCCAAGGTGATAAAATGACCAAAGAATTCTATTGGCGCGTATGGAATAAAATGCATGCCAGCCCGGAAGATTGGAAATATTACAACAAATAAGCATCAGCCTTTATTGATTTTTCTTTAGTTTGCAAGCATAATGCTAATCCTGTCCCTGATTATATCCTTATTGCTGTCGTTTGGTGTTGGCTGGTTGCTCTTCCGTGCCGACAAGAAGCGAGTTGTTCCCTACCCGATTGTCACCGCTTCATTACGTGGCTTGCTGGTATTCCTGTGTCTTATACTTTTACTTTCACCTAAAATAAATAAACGCAATACTGAAACACAGAAACCAATTGTATTGCTTTTACAGGATAATTCCCAGTCGATAAAAACCGCTTTAGGGACAGAAGAAAAGCAATACAATCTGCATATCAAATCCATTACAGAAAAGCTCTCTTCAAAATACCGTCTGATTACCTGGAATCTGAATGGTGCGACAGATAAAGACAGCCTGAATAGTTATAATTTACCAAATACTAATCTTGCAAAAGCCATCAGCGATGCCACTGAACTGTATGGCCAGCAAAACCTGAGTGCACTGATTTTGGCTTCGGACGGATGGTATAATGAAGGTTCCAATCCTTTGTATGCCGAACTACCGATAAATGGCTCACTTTATGCTATTGCAATCGGAGACACCGTCGTTGCACAGGATGTAAGAATTGCAAAAGTATATGCCAATAAAACAATTTCACTCAACAGTCAATGGGAAGTTCGCGCAGATATTTTAGCTTCCCGTTGCGCAGGTACGCAACAAAATATAAGCCTTACCGATGGCTCTGGCAATGTGATTGCGACTGCACCTGTAAATATCAACACTGATAAATTTGATGCAACGGTTTCATTTTCAATAAAAGCTGATAAAGCGGGACTGCAACAATATAAATTAAGTATTCCCAAAATTGGTAATGAGCAGAATATTGCAAATAACAAAGCAAGTGTTTTTGTAGAAGTGATGCAGGAAAAAAAGAGGATTCTTTTACCTGCAGCAGCT
>DLGS01000099.1:1867-14577 GCA_002482815.1 Bacteroidetes bacterium UBA7688 | reverse complement strand
ATTGAATTCTTTTTCGAATTCCATAATCAACTCTACGGTATCCAAAGAGTCAGCGCCCAAATCATTGGTGAAGCTGGCTTCTGTATTTACTTCAGATTCGTCAACGCCTAGTTTGTCAACGATGATTTTCTTTACGCGATTTGCAATTTCAGACATAGCTTGTGCATTTAAAATTTATGAGTGCAAAAATATACTTTTTGGGATATTCCGAAAGGTTTTTCTCATGTTTATTTAAGAAAGAATTTTTTTTGCCTTTAGAATAGTGTGTTATATGGACTTTTTATTTTAATAATAATCTATGAAACAATGCGCCCATCGCGCATCTCGAGGTTTCTGTCTGTCAATGCTGCCAGGTCTTTATTGTGGGTAACTAATACAAAAGTTTGTGACAATTCTTTGCGCAATTGTACAAATAAACGGTGGATTGCATCGGCATTTGCACTATCCAGATTTCCGGTAGGTTCGTCTGCCATCACAATTGATGGTTTATTTACCAATGCTCTTGCTATAGCAACACGCTGTTGTTCCCCTCCGGACAAGGCAGAAGGTTTATGATCTGCCCTCGCTGAAAGCCCTACTATTTCGAGCATTTCTTTTGCACTTTTCAGTCCTTCAGCCTTACCTTTCCCTGCAATCCATAATGGCATTGCCACATTTTCGGCAGCCGAAAACTCGGGCAGCAAATGATGGAACTGGAAAACAAATCCTATTTTTTCATTCCTGAATCTGGCCTGTTTTTTGGGAGATAGCGTAAACAGATTTATCCCGTCTATCAATACGCTTCCTGAATCTGCAATATCCAATGCACCCATCAGGTGCAGCAATGTGCTTTTACCAGCGCCTGAAGCCCCTGTAACAGATACTAATTCGCCTTTGGCGATGTTCAGGGACACATCATTGACAACACAAAGACTGCCGTATTTTTTGACCAGATTTTTAACTTCAACCATTATACTGTAAAAATGGATAAAATTGAATGAAAAACAAGCAGTTTTTATGTATTTCTGTTTCCCGGTGACATTCTGTCCTGATATACGGACAAAAGAAAAGCGAAGTAAGTAAAGAATTACCCGCTTCGCTTTTTTCAACCTTTATACAAAAACAAAAATCAAAACTTTATTACCTGATACTGTTTGGACCAAAAGTGGCTTTGCTGCGGCCTCTGTTAAACTGGTATCCGACTGTAATTTGAATAGATGGAAGACGATAGAAGTCTTTTGAAAGACGTTTAGCGCCGTCGCCTTTGGCATTGTCCCAGAAGGTATTTACCATTCTTAGGTCAGTTTGCCAGGCTGGTGTAATCTGATAACCTGCTCCTATTAGGTATCCTACGCCAAATCTTGAACCAAAATCAGCTGTTGTCAATATAGATTTTGATTCGCTTAACATAGGTTTGCTGGTAGTATTAGTTTGTACAACCCGCGAATTCATGCCCTTATATTCTTTCTCTACCAATTCTACATTTACTGGTAATGAATAAGCAAGGTTAATTCCTGTCATCAGGTAAAACTTATTGATGGCGTAACGAACAGATATTGGCATTTCAAAGCTATGAACCGTGGAGAAATTAAAATAACGGTTGGTTGAATCTGTTAGTACTGTAAAATAAGTGTTTGCACCTTTCACACTGTCTGCAATGTTGTTCGATACATCTTTTGCAAAGTTGTCGTTAATCGTTTTCTTACCCCCGCTTCTGTTAAAATATTTGACAGCGCCAAACAGGCTCCAGTGTTTATTGAAAACCAATTCGCCGGTTGGGCCAAATTGCACACCCTGGAAATTATTACCATTTCCGGATGGGGTATAATTGATACCTGCTGCGAAACCTGTATAAAATTGTGCATTACGTGCATCTTCTTTAGCACTTGCAACAGCTTCAGGCAAGTGCAGCCCTTCAACCCATTTTGACAAGCTTCCTTTCCCTTTTTTAGCTTTCGCAGTTTCAGTTTTAGCTGAAGTCATGTTTTGACTTTGCTCTTTAGTACCGGCTTGTTTCGATGCGAGGATATTTTCCTGCTTTGCAGCAGTTTGTTTCGAACTGATTTTGTTGGCTTTTTTACTTTGATTAGCAGCGAGTTTTATATCCTTTTTTGAAGGTTGCATTGTGCTGATAATATTTGTATTAATCGGGTCAGCATTTTGACTTGCGGCTGTAGTAGAAGGCAATTCAAATTTGCTGATATTTACTGTGTCTTTTATGATGGTTTTCTTTTTAGGGAAACCTTTTGCAGAAGATTGTTTGGTAATAACAGTTATGGCGGACATACTGTCTTTTTTTGCATCTTTTGAAGCTAAATTGTTGTCAGTATTTGTCTTGTCAGATTCACCTATCTTATTTTTATTTTCGTCAGATGAATTGCCGGATTGTGATTTGTTTTTACTTAAATCCTTTTCAACAGATCTTTTATTGACAGAACCGGTATTTGAAGCAAATGTGTTTTGATTAACTGAATTCGACCTGACTGAACTACCTTTTTTACTGCTATGTGAAGACACAGCTGAGCGGCTGTGATTCCTACTGCTATTGGATCCTGTTGCTGCATTGTTTTTATTACTTCCATCCGCATTATCGACAGATCCGCTATTCAACCTGTTGGCTGATTGCTTGTTGGATTTGTGATTTGTTGAATTTGCAACAGTAGTACCGGATGCCAGGTGACGATGTGAATTTGCAACCTGGTCTCCATTCCCAATTTGATGAGAGCTTAAATCAGATTGGTTTGAATTCGTTGTTTGTTCATTTTGATCAGCATTATTTCCGCTGGCGATAGGGTTTGTATTGTTTTTAGGTTGATTTGTTTCAGTTGATAGTGTTGTGTTTGCAGGGGCTGTTGTAGTATTTGTATTAAATATTTTGTTTACAGTATTTTGATTATTAGAGTTTGAGTTGGTGCCGGAAGCAGTTGTACCTGAGGTTTTTTCGCGAAGTGCATTTATTTTATATCCACCCACACAAAGCGCTCCGATAAGCAAAGCTGCGCCCAGGAATGCCATTGGCTTCCCAAGTCTGAAAATGAAAGGAGCTGCTTTCTCAGGCATTTCCTTATCCAGTAAATCTTTCATCCTGAGCCAAGCAGCCGGGTCTTCCTTTTCGGTATGCCCGCCTAGCTTTTCTCTGACAAAATCGTCTATGTTTATCATATCCTTATTCATTGAGGATAGGTATTTTTATTGTGTGATATTTAATTGCAAATGCTCGATCTTCTCTTTCAGTATCCTTCTTCCTTCGCTCAAATGCCATTTCGATGTTCCTTCGCTCATTCCGAGCAGCTCCGCTATTTCTTTATGTTGCAATCCCTCCATCACACTCAGGTTAAAAACTAATTTCGTTGTTTTGGGAAGTGTTTCAACCAATTTTATCAATTGATCGTAATACATCCGCTCCCCGTGATCTCTTTCTATATATTCTTCCTTCTCTACAAAAACTACCTTTTCATTATACTTTTCATTCAATCTCAAGCTATCCAGCGCCGTTCGCAAAACTATTTTTCGCAACCAACCTTCAAAAGAACCCTGATAATTATATTTATCGATTTTCTGAAAACATTTCAAAAAACCCATATTTACAATGTCTTCAGCTGAAGAACGATCATTGGCATAGCGCATAGCTACCAACATCATCTTCGGTTGGAACATTTTATACAATTTCTCCTGTGCGCTCCGCTCATTTTTCGCACAACAGGCGATAATAAGTTGAAGATCAGCAGGATTCGGTGCTTCTGTGTATGATAATGTTATAGGCAATGGGTTTATTGTTTTATAAAATCATACATGAATAAGACGTACTGACGTTGAAAAAGGTTGGGTAAAATGTGGATATCAATAATCATTAACATTTAATTAGCAAAAACAAGCGTTTGTTAAATTTTGGTGGACAAAAGTATTCATTTGAGATGATTAATGAAAATTGAATAAAAATTAATTTGACTATTTTATAATTTAAAATTTATTCAATTACAGGTTGTCCTAAAAACTCCAATTGAAGCCCATACTCATATTTCTGCCAGGCATTGGTCTGAGATAAACCACCTGATATGTATTATCCCATAGATTATTACACTGCAAAGAAATTTTCAATTGGTGTTCAGAGAAAGATTTTTGATACGAAATATATAAATTACCTGTTTGATATGGTTCGATGTATTGCGACTCGTCAGTTGTCACAAATCTGTAACCGGTGTAGGTGTGATTGTAATTTGCGTAGATCTTTCCAATGTTAAGCCCAAAATTGCTTTGGAAGTTATAGCGGGGAGAATAGGGTATTTGCTTTCCAATACTTCCGTCACCTGGGATATAACTCTTTTCGGTAGTGGCCAAAACAAACGATGTATTTAAACCGATATGAATTTTCAATTTTGGTTTTTGCCATACAAATGAATTTACAGACTCAAAACCTCGTGAGTGGACTTCGGCAATATTGTGCGGTGTCCAGATCGAACCCCCAAACCATAAAATCCAATCCCTGATATTTCTGTTAAATGCACTGAAATCATGATTGAAAATTAATTTTCGCCCAAGCGGAATTTTTAATTCATATCCGACATCCTCACTCCAGCCTTTTTCCGGTTTCAGCATACTATTACCTCCGGGCTGGTAATACCATTCATTCAGCGTTGGCGCGCGAAAACTTTTTTGAATATTACCCATTAGCGATAAAACCGGCAAGATTGCAAAAGCTGCATTTAATCCCGGTAAAAATACTGTTTGCTTATTAATCTGCTCAAGCCGGCCGTTTACAGCAATATTCAAGCGCTTTTTTATGCCTGAAAATCTGTACGCACCTGCAATTGCCAGTTTGTTTTGATACCTGATTTGAGAATCATTCAGCGGTTTTGTCCAGGAAATGTTGATGGGTACGAAAAGAAGTAATTCGTGTTTGTTGATTTCTTTTTTCCATCCGATTTCTTCGTAGAACTGAAAAGTTTTATTGTTGGTAAAGAGTTTAATGGTACTGTCCTCGTATTGCATTTCATCACTGATGAAAGCAGATTTGCTGTAAATTTTCGTAGTGATATCCAGTGTTTTTTTAGCTTCAAAAAACAACCTTATAGATTCATCTTTTTGCTGTTTGTCAGAAAATTTTTCAAACAATGCAGCAGGTAATTCCCTGTCGAAATGCTGGTACCATGCTGAGAGGTGTAATTGAGTTTTTGAATCCGGAAAATAGCCAAGATTTAGCATTCCGCTATAGCCTGTTAACTGTGCGTTCGCCATTTTTTGAGCGCTATTATTTTGATCCTTAAACCGGAAATTATTTTCTGCGCTTTGACCGCAGGCCTTTAGCGAAATGTATAACTTCCTTAAATTAATTTCCTCCTTTACTACGATTTTGAATTGTTGAAAGCTACCGGCTTCCAGCGCAATCGTGGTAATTATTTTTTTTGAAGTATCCTTGGTGCGAAATCGATTATCCAGCAGTAAAGCGGCACCAACATTTCCACTGCCAGTGAGTGCAGAAGAGCCTCCATATAAAATATTGATGTTCTCGAAGTGATTTACACTCAGAACAGAGATATCTGCCATCCCTAAAGAGGCATTATTCAAAGGAATTCCATTCCATAATACCTGAGATTGTGCTGAAGATGATCCTCTGAAATTCAGTGTGGCCAAGCTATTGATGCCATAGGATTTGATAAAAACCGGCACCTGCTGACTCAATAAGTTGCTCAGGCTTTGCAAAGAGTATTGCGCCATCAATTGCGAATCAATCGTCATCATCTTCATTCCGGGAGTAAAAGAATTCAGGCGCTCGTCTGATAACGATTTTTTGTTTTCGCGACGATGCTTAATTCTTACCGTTTTTAGATTTTTTTCCTGAGCGATAGCTTTATTGCAAAAGAAAAATAGCAGGACGATGAGCCCTGCCAGATATAAGATTGTATGTATTTTCTGATTTTCCAATTAATCGAAATAAAAAGCACCAACACCCAGTCCTACGGTAAATTGTTTATTGAGCTTGCCTTGTGGCGAATAAATATAAATGCTGCTTTTTTGGACAAAACCTTTAGGATCGCCCACATATATATTGCCAGACTTTGGTTCAATTCCCAATGCCCAGAAATACTGATTCGCAAGACAGGAAATAAATGGTGTGGAAGGAAGGTTTGTGCTGTTTATATTCATTCGGAATACACCATTGTTTGTACTACCTCCGGCATAATTTACTTCAAGGAAATAAAGGGAATCACGGTTAGTATTAGTGCATATTTTAATAGCTTCAACGCCTTTTTCAAAGCTTTGTTCAAAGAGAACTTTTTTTGTACTAACCTCAATTCTGTTCAGGTTGGAAGCTTTGTTTTTGTATGCATTGCCGCCCAGCACCCATAATGTATTTTCCTTGTCAAGGACAATACTTTGAGGAGCCCTGCCGCCAAGTGTTATACTGTCTGAAAGCTGATCGGTGCCCGTATTAATCTTATATAATTTATTGCAGGCCGTATCCCAGCAACAAACGTAAGCAATCCCATCTTTGAGTAACATGCCTTCCACGTTTTGGAATGGCATGCTAATTTCTTTTTCTACAATAAGTGTAGTGGTATTGAGCACATAAATTTTATTACTGAACAAAGAGCCAACATAGGCTTTCTGGTCAGTTACAGGCAGAATATTTCTAGGTTTTGAAATATTAATGCTGGCCGTTTGTAACCATGTTTTACTATCGATAACTACAATTTTGTCTGAATTGTTGACGCTTAAAAAATAGCGGTCATTTTTCTTGTAAACACCATGGAAAACATCACCCAAAGGTTGTTTGTTTGCAGTTTTATAAATATCATTGAAAACACTGTCACTGGCATAATTATAAACGCTTAGTTCTGCATTCCCATTTCCCAGACTTCCTTCACAAACTATTAAAACTTTTGATGAGCTGTCTTTCGGAAGAATTGTGGCAGGCGGATTTGGTTTGTCTTTTTTGCAAGACAAAAAAATACAAATGAAGAATAGGGGAGCAACTATTGTTTGCAGAATTTTCCTATCCATTTTTTGCTGCTTAAGCTGCTTAGACTAATTGAATACATCCCGTGAGACAGATTTTCGATATTGATTTTGTTTGATAAATCTGCATTTTGTTTGAGGATTAATTTACCACTCAAATCATTAATCTCAATTTGCGAATCCTCGTTTCCTAAATTGCTGAACTGAATGAAAAGCTCATCTGTAGCAGGATTCGGGAAAATTCTACTCGTTGCAATTTTGTTTTCTTTAATGCCCATTCCTGTGATATGGATAGCTCCAATTGCATCGAGGTCGAAACCTCCTGTAGGAAATGGTGTAGGGTAGGGGTCATTTATTTTTTGGCTATTGATATCACTGGCACTGTTATAAGTGAGCGAACCTATTACATCAATTACCCTTATGTGTGTAATATTATTTACATCCAGCCCACTCGTTCCTTTTAATTCTTCCAGATCAAATGGTGTGCCATATTGTGCAACATATTTCCCGGCCAGATTATTAACCTTCCGGGCATCAGAATAATCTCCTGCACCCCTGATTTGAATGGCTGTTGGTGTGTTTGAGGTAGCCGGGAAACGAAAGAAATGTTCGCCATCAGAACTTACCTCAACAAAAGCCAGTTCCATAAATGATTCTTCCGGATTGGCCGGATTTTGAAATCCGTTTTCAAATACAGCAAAGTCTGCACCAGCACCATTATATAGCGGCTGTGTAAATTGAACAACTGCAGATCCGCTGTCGCCAAGACTTACAATTTCTCCGTCAGCTATTCCGCACGCACTTGTGCTATCACCGGTTGTGGTATAGCCTAGACTCGCATCTTCAATATGTTGTAGCCCCCTTTTAATTGCACACTTATTTCCCCAGCCTTTGAATAAAGAGCTCGTTTTATGAATGGCAGTACTGCCTGTAATGCCCGCCTGAGGGGCAAATTGTGCTTTTGCAACACAAGTAGATGCTAATAAAAGTATGCCAAGTTGAAAAGTCGTTTTCATCTTTCTTAATGTTTAATAAATTGGCTGCTTGTTACCTGACTGCCATTTCTGAAATTTAAAATGTAGGTTCCACTTGCTAGTGAGCTTACGTTTATTTCCAGTTTTTCATTTTGAAATTCGTATTGTGCAATCAATTTGCCGGTTATATCATTAATGGAAACGACTTGTTTTTCATTCAGGTTCGATTCAATGAAAAGTACGTTGCTGGCTGGGTTAGGGTACATTCTGATGTCTGCTTTTACAGACAAATCTTTTACTGATACGTTGGTTTCGTTTGTAATCAGATTATCCATACAAAAGAAGCCCGGGGTGTTCATTCCAAAGGAACCGTTATCGGAAGATTGAAGGCGAAACAAAAGACTATCTGCTTTTCCCAGTTTCAAAAGATCAACCCAGCTCCAGTCATTGATAATGTAATTTTTGGTGCTGTCTGGGTTTCTGAAATCCGCCAGATAAAAACTAACTGAATCTTTGCTCTTTGCGCCTTTACTGTAGGCAAAAACATCCAACCTGAAAAAATCAGAATCCGAGTGTTTGAATTTTTTTGCGAAACCATCACCGTCGCGCATGCTGTTAAAAGCGTAAGTACTGTTTGTAATGTAAAAACCATTTACAGAAGCACCCATTGCAGCTCCTGTTAAGCGCACTGTGTTTTGAACGCCATTAGCCACAACATACTGCGTAGAACCGGCGAAACCAATTGCAGGTTTTGCAGAATAGGAATTCATAAACCCACTGGTAATACTATCCCGCTTATTGGAATAAGCAAAACCACTTGACCAGAATTCGAATCCGAATGAAGTGTCATAAACACAAGGGAAATAGGCTAGTCCACTGCTGAACCCAACATCTTTGCCATAATTGGAGTAATTAATATAGGCAGTGTCGGATTTTGGAAGAACAGGTGTTTCAAAATCTGCAACAGTTTGGGCCAGGGATGAAAATCCCGCTAATACAATTAAAGAAGAAAGTAAAAATTTGCGCATTACGTTTGTATATTTATTTTAATGATAAACTTGTACAAACTGCAATCAGGGATGGAAAATAGCAATAGAACATGCTTTCAATAATGAAAGTTTTTGCTCATCACCTGTGCTTTTAAATTCCCGAAAGCAGTGATTCATTTCGCCTGGGTAGGTCTTCTGACTTGTTTCACTTTTGCGCCTTCCCATCCTTTATTTTGTTGCGGACAGTGGCTTTTGAAGATTTGTGCAAAAGCTATATTTGAAACTTACAGCATCGGGTAATGTCCAGGATTTTCACCTGATTCCCTTTTAATCCTTCCCGAAAGAAGGAACCTAAGCTGAGGCAAATGTAGGGAAAAACTTCCTTAATAACTTTTTTATGAAACATAGTGTTCAGGCAGTTCAGGTAAACTTCTTATTAAAATCTTATTTTCATCCTCAAAATCACTGTATCCAGCTGCTGTATTTATGGACGTTCATATTTCGAGAAAAAAAGAAATCTTCCCTGTCAGAGAAGATCTTCGCCGTTATCTAAAAGAGTATCAGAGAGAAAGTGCCATCCCGATTTCTTACGCAGATTTATTGACTTTTGATCAGTCGATTTCATTAATGGACAAGAATGATAAGGATACACTCTGGAAAATTGCGATGTACCCCCAACATGAGATTCCGCGGATTTACGAAGGGCTGAAGCAAATATATGCACAGCTGAAAGCCAGCGGAAATACAAAGCAGTTAGCTCATCTTTTTATTGAAAGAATTGACTTTTGCACCTTTGGAAACACGCATCCTTTCCGGATAAAGATTGTTAATAAGTACAATGATGTTTACGATTATTTTTATCTGAAAGTACCTGATGCTTCAAGGATATATGGTCTTGAACTGGAGCATATCCTTTCACCGAATCAACTCAACTTTCTGGTTGACGGAAATACTCTTGTAGAGCAACATATTCATGGAATCCCCGGCGATATGTTTATAAAGGATTACATGTTTCGTGAAGGATACAATCCTAAACGTATAGCAAAGGAATTTGTCAAGTTTAATGAACGGTGTTTTGTCCGTTTACTGGGCGATATGCGTGCCTACAATTTTGTGGTTGAAATTACCCCGGACTTTGATGATTTTCATTTCCGGCTTCGACCGATTGATTTTGATCAGCAATGTTATGAAGGTCAATGCAAAGTTTATTTACCACAGTATTTCAAAGAAAATTTTCCTTTTGTTCAATTGGCAATGGAGCATTTGAACGAAAGCGTTGTGGAGCAATACAAGCTGGAGGAGCGCTCACTGATTGTAAACCGTATAAAGTCAGAGCGTTACAGGCTCAAACATTTGCGCGATGTAATGAGTAGGGATAGTTTATCTAAAACGGAAAAAATTGAGCAGCTGGCAATCGAATTAAGCAATTACTACAAAGACATTTATTTTCTTAAATGTACTTCTATGGCTGCCATCTTGGATCATAGTCTGAAACGCTTGCTGCGAACCGTAAAAGGCTGGTAAATCGTTAGGATTTATTTAAGATTTAGCTACCCGATAAGGTTTAGCTTTGCCTGGAAGAATTAATTTTAAAAAAGTACACATGAATAGAAAGCTGTTGTTGTCAATCGGATTCGTATTGACGTCAGTTCTCATTGCAAAAAATGCGGACGCGCAGAAGCATAAAAAAGACAAAGAGGATAAAAAGAAAGTGAGTATCTATGATGTTGATACACTCGTTCAACCTGTTCCAATGCAGCGTAGTTTGTTTTTTGATAAAGTAAAAAAACAGCAAAGGCGCGCTGATGCATCTGATGGTAAAGTAGACGGCTACATTAATTATAATGATGATGCTGATGCCAGCAAAAGCCTTACCAACAGCTTGATTAATGAGGTGAATCGCATTCAGATAATGATTGAAAATTTGCCTGTTGAAGATAAGTTTGTAGAAAATCAGACTAAGCTTGGCTACCACCGTTCTTTGGAAAATGTATTGGTTCAATTCAATAATGATAACAAAGTTCAACCTTCCTATTATCGGAAGCTGGTGCAGAATTTTCGGCTGATGATTATTTCAAAATATGAGGGTTCGCTTTCTTCTTTTGTAAAGAATAATGTCAATATCTATACCCTTGGAAACAGCCAGTTGCTGAACGATGTTGACAAAGAATTTTTGTGTGAAGAAATTGGTAAACAGGATCCTATGCTGCTGATTAAGAAACTACCTGAATTTGCCAATAAACCTTGTGCGGATATTGTGATCGCCGGAGCGGCTAAAATTGTTCCGGACGAGATTTTCAACTACGCCTCTTCTACAAATATTTCGCTGAAATCGGCTGTAGAGCGCAATAAAGATCCTTTGGTGCAAACGATTGTCCGGATTGTAAAGCAATCAAAGTCTCCTTTGAAAGCCAAAACCTTTTTAAGTGATATTCATAACAATAAACTGACTATTGCTGAAGTGGATCAAATCACTTCTAACCAGGATTTGTTTTTCAAGAATCTCGTGCGTTTGAAAATTGAAAACGAGGGCTTGGGCAACAGCAGCATTAACAGCGAGTTGGAATATCGGTCTCTGCGCGATTATGTAAGGGTTATGGATGAATTGCATGATAAAACGGAGGCGGTTAGATTTAAGTGTATTGAAAACTTAAGCCCTGAAGCGCTGTATTATGTTATCGTTTATGGTCAGGAAGAAATTTATACCAGTTCTTTCACGGGTGCATTCAAGCGCCTGATGGAAAAAATGAAACCGATGAACGGAGATGAGTTTTTAGAAAAACTTCACTACGATAAATTCCGTACGTTCATCAGGATGAGTGCCGGGTTTAGCAGATTGGACCAATTTCTTGCCACGTTTACAGAAGAGAAAAAGAAAACTCTGATGAAGGATTTTGTGGCAAATCTGGATAAAGGAAAAGAAGACGAGCTGGAAGATGCGGTGGATGTGGCTGATGCATTCGGAAGTATTGAAGACAGTACATTGATTGAATTTTTAAAACAGGAAGTTCGCGATAATTATGAGCTTGCGGGTAAGAAGAGAAGCAAAAAAGGATTGAAAGTTTATGCATTGCTGGCTACCTTGTTTGAAGGCGCCAAAGATAGCCTGACGGACGAACTGGCAGCTGAACGTTCTAAGAAACTGAACCTGGCGCCTATTAATTTTGTTCCTTATGCGAACCTTATTAATGACAGCCAAGCTGTAGTTGAACAGTTCTTTTTTTATGGAGATGAAGATGGCAAGATGTCTTACAACAGTTTCCTGACCAACTTTAAAGGACCGAAGTGGAAAATGACAACCAGCAAGTATTGGGTTAATATTACCTCCACAACTGGAAAGCCGGTTAATGTTTATGCAAATCTTCCGCTTTCTGAACCGGAAGATGAGGAGGCGCAGAAGGCTTTGAATAAATATATGGATGATAATGATTTGCAGCCGGCGATTGTTGTTCACAGAGGGCATAGCTATCATTTGCCTACAACATTGGAGCGCCTGTCAGACAAAACAAAGGTAGTAGTGTTGGGTTCCTGCGGCGGCTATCACAATCTTTCAACGATTTTGAATAACTCTCCGGACGCACAGATTATTTCTACCAAGCAAACAGGTGCAATGGCAGTAAATGAACCAATCGTAAAAGCATTAAATGACAACCTGAGTGAAGGAACTGACGTAAACTGGGTGAACATGTGGAAGCGATTGGGTGGCGAGTTTAAAGGGAAAACTTCAGAAGCAACATTTAAAGATTATGTTCCGCCACACAAAAACCTGGGTGCAATATTTATTAAAGCGTACCGTAAGCTGGACACAGAT
>DLGS01000099.1:0-1821 GCA_002482815.1 Bacteroidetes bacterium UBA7688 | reverse complement strand
TAAGCTGGACACAGATAGTTAATTATAGTGGTTACCACCAGCATACTAACTAACGATTAAAGCGTAGAGGTCTTAAATTTGACAATAATTTTTAAGTAATGAAAAAAGTAATAATAGCTGTTTTGTTGCTTGCTGCCATTGGCGGTGGTGTTTTTTACTTTGTGATGAATAAGCCGCACAAGGATGTAAATGATGAGAAAGCAATTTCTATCGCAGCTCCGCAATTATTTTCAGAGTATACTGCCAATGAGCAAATGGCCAATACTAAGTTCCTTAACAAAGCAATTGAAGTAAACGGAACCGTCGCAACTATTGATGAAAATCAGGACAAACAAAAATTCATTGTATTGCAAACAGATGATGCATTGAACGGCGTTATGTGCAGCATGCGCAGCAATGATTTTTCTGTTAAACCTGGAGATAATATAACGGTCAAAGGTTTTTGCAGCGGCTTTGTCGGCGACGTGAAATTAACCGATTGTGTTTTGAGTACTCCTGTTAAATAATTTATTCCTTTTAAAAATGAATCTGAAAAAATCAATTTCTTTTTGTACTGTTATCGCAGCAATTTTAATTGCCGGAACACAAGCCAGCTGTTACAAAGACAGCAAGGAAGCGCTTTATCCTAGTAACGCCTGTGACACAACAAATATCACCTGGAACAAAGACATTAAAACCATTGTTTCTAACTCCTGCGCTTTGTCAGGCTGTCACGATGCCTCAACTGCATCAGGAAGCTATGCTTTGAACACCTTTGCTGGTGTAAAGCAAATTGCAAATAATGGTCGCTTTATTGCTGTAATTGAAAATGGTTCTATGCCCAAAGGCAGCTCTAAACTGGACGATTGTACCATCAATAAAGTGCGTCGCTGGATTAACACCGGCGCATTGGAAAATTAACCTTTAAAAATCTTTTTGTATGAAAAAAATGATTCTTGTTGCAACGATAGCTGCTATCAGCTTCTCTGCATCTGCACAAAAATTTATGACCCGTAGCGGGAAAGTCACTTTCTTCTCGAGTACGCCAATTGAAAATATTGAAGCCTTTAATAATGAAGCTGCGGCCGCAATTAACACCGCGACAAACGATGTGGTTTTCCAGGTGCCTATCAAAAGTTTTAAGTTCGAAAAGCAACTGATGCAGGAGCATTTTAATGAAAGCTATATGGAATCTGACAAGTATCCCAAAGCAGAATTTAAAGGAAAAATGAGTGCAGTTGATTTGAGCAAAGATGGTTCTTATAAAACTACAGTGTCTGGCAAAATGACCATCCACGGCGTTACGAAAGATGTTCAGATTCCTGGAACAATAACTGTAAAAGGAGGGGAAATGACGCTGAATACGAAATTTATGGTGGCAACTGCTGATTATAAAATCAATATTCCGTCAGTAGCTGCAGGAAAAATTGCCAAACAAATTGAAGTTACTGTCAATACTATTTTAAAGAAAGCATAAGGTCAATAAACTATTTTTCATTTTCTAATTCCATTTATGAAGCGAAACTTTACCCCATTTTTTATTGCTGCTTTTTCCCTTGTTTCTTTCTCTGCATTCGCGCAGACGGATACCAGCGATTTAAGTAATATGCTTGATGCTGCAGCAGGAAAGCCTGAAAAGGAATATACTTACGGGTCTTTTAAAACAACCCGTGTCATCAATAGTCACAGCATTGAAAATACGGGAAAAGGTATCCTGGATTTTAAAATCTCTCACCGCTTCAGTGCGATGAGTGGTGGTGTTAAAGAGTTTTTCGGACTGGATGGCGCAACGCTGCGTTTGGGTTTTGATTACGGCGTACCGTATTCCCAACTGCTGTTCAC
>DLGS01000218.1:2431-10600 GCA_002482815.1 Bacteroidetes bacterium UBA7688 | reverse complement strand
ACACCACCTTCAGTTGCAGGCGCTCGCCCTTTGCGGTTGTGACCTGGATAACATCTCCAATATTGGCCAGCATTTTTTCTGCTGCACCTTTACCCAGCACGATACTGTTCGGAATATTTTTCAGGTCGATATAATTGCCTTCGGTAACATAATCATCAAAAAAGAAAAGCTTGTTTTCGGCTTCCACATCGATGCCATTGATAACGCCGGTAAGGTCTACCGAACCTACATTATAAAACACCTGAGCAATAATTTTCGGTGCAATACCCATTACGCGTTCATCCTTTTTCAAGGCCGCCATGATAGCCCCGCTGTTGGCTATTTCCTGCCGTTCGTTTTTGGGTTTGATGGAACGGATAAAATTGTAATCGTTGCGGTGCGCGTCCGAAAGGCTCACCGGTTGTTGTTTGGTCGGTTGTATTTCGTTGTATAGCCTGATGTGTGGCGTGCGGTTTAGTATCAGGCCGTCCAGCATATCATTCAAGCCTGTCATAAAGCTCAGCAAAGTGATGAACATTGTGATGCTGAAGGTAACGCCCACAGCTGCTACCAGTGTTTGTTTCCAGCGGGCAAGCAACAGCGATTTCGAAACACTGGTAATCAGCTTTATTTTCATTCTGTTGGTTTTTTCAGTTCGTCTTCAGCTGTGATGCCGGATACTATTTCTATCATTTTATAATCTTTCAATCCGGTTTTTACAGCCACCTTGTCGCCATTGCTTTTCAGCACAAATGAGTCGTTGATAACATAGCTCCGGGGAATAAGGATGGCTTTGTCTTTTGTTTGCAGGATAATATTGGCTTCGAAACTCACATTCGGATACAGCAATTTTGGCTGCACAACAAACATCGCTTCTACCAGAAAGGTTTTGCTGCGCTCGTTCATGATAGGGTCGATCTTTGTCACCAGGGCATCAAATACTTTTCCCTTATAGCTGTCCATCGTCACCATTACCTTTTGTCCTTTTTCTACTTTCAGGATGTCGTATTCGTCCACCTGCATTTCCAGGATAAAATTGCTGGCGCTGCCGATGACAGCCAGCGGAGTTTGCGGGCTTACCAGCTCACCTTTCTTTTTGGGTAACTGATAAACGATTCCTTCAATGTCGCTGCGCAGGGTAAAGTCACTCGCCAGCTTGCTGGATATTTCATAAGACTTTTGCGATTGCTGT
The DNA here is from genome assembly GCA_002482815.1 of Bacteroidetes bacterium UBA7688. Taxonomy (GTDB): domain Bacteria; phylum Bacteroidota; class Bacteroidia; order Chitinophagales; family Chitinophagaceae; genus Rurimicrobium. The sequence continues at coordinate 9,429 of DLGS01000218.1, read as the reverse complement.
GCATTCAGAACAAGCTGACGTTTCAGGTCATCATATTTTACTTTGGCTGAATAATAAGCGCTCTTTGCATTCTGATAAGCGAGTTCTCTTTGCTCCAGCTCCACTTTCGAACCAATGTTTTGTTGCCACAGGTTTAGCTGGCGGAAGTAAAGGGATGAATCATTTTTCATTTTACTGCGCGCCAGCTCAGTCATTTGTTGGGCGTCATTCAGTTTTCCCTGGTTGGCATCCAGGCTGGCGAAGGATGCCGCCAGGGCGGCATTTTCTTTGCTCAGGCGTTGTGCATCATTAACGATAGTAAGTATGGCAGCTCCTTTTTTCACCGTGTCGCCTTCGCTGACCAATATATTCTGAATAATGCCGCTGACGGTCGCAAAAGCCTGATATTGCGCATCGCTTTTGACAGTACCGGATGCATAAATGGATTCTGAAATGCCTGAGACAACAGGCTTGGTGGTCTCTGCTTTTTTGCCGCAGGAAATCAGCAGAACGGAACAAACAAAAACTAGTCTTTTCATCATAGCAAAGGCAAAGGTATTGCACACTCAGTAACAATTACTATAACAATTTATGAGGTTTTTCTTTGCGTCAAAAGGGCGAAATTTGGGTAACACTTATCGCTTCGTTTTATGAAAGATAATTTTTCAACACAGGCTGATTTATATGCGCAATACAGGCCCACCTATCCTGCTGCATTTTATGAATATATCAATGGTTTGGTAAAGAACAGGACATGTGCCTGGGATTGCGGTACCGGAAACGGACAGGTGGCTTCTGTTTTGGCTGACAATTTCGAACAGGTATTGGCAACAGACATCAGCGCAAAGCAATTAGCAAATGCCGAACAGAAACCTAATATTCAGTATTCGCTGCAAGCGGCCGAACAATCCGATTTTCCTGATGATAAGTTTGATTTGATAGTGGTTGCTCAGGCCATGCACTGGTTCGATTTTGATAAGTTTTACCGGGAGGCAAACAGAACCTTGAAGGCTGATGGACTGTTTGTTGTGGCGGGTTATGGATTAATGAAGGTTAATGCGGCCATTGATGTGCTTATCAATCGCTTTTATTATGAAATAGTGGGGCCTTACTGGGATGCGGAACGACATTATATAGATGAGGGATACAAAACAATTCCCTTTCCGTTTAATGAAATACCGTCCCCGGAGTTTCAGATATCCACAAACTGGACCTTCGGGCATTTGCTGGGATATTTGAATACATGGTCTGCGGTGCAGCATTATATAAAAGATAAGAAAGAGAACCCTGTGGATAGGATAGAAGGGGAATTGAGGCTGGCATGGGGAAATGCCGCCTTGTTGCAGGTTCATTTTCCTGTGCTGCTGCGGGTTGGCCAAAAGGCTGATGACTAGCGGTTTTACATTTTTAAGACCCATTTTACCCACAGCTGTGTATTTCTTTCTCGCAATCTGTAAAAAAGCAATTCTATTTTCGGTCAGATTTTAGAAGTAAAGCATACTATGGAACTGGAACAATTAATCCCTCATGTAGAGGCCCTTATATTTGCAAGTGAACGCCCTATCACTCCGGCTGAATTGACTGAGTACGTCAGCCAGTCCCTGGAAGAAGCGGTTGAAGCTGTGCGTATTGAAGCATGTGTAGAGGCGGTACGCGAAAAGTATGAATCCGAATTTTACCCTTTCCAGCTGAAAGAAATAGGTGGCGGATACCAATTCCTGACCAAAAAAGAATACCATAAAACCGTGTTGCAGCTGAATGGCGACAAGCATATCAAAAAGCTGTCTGCATCAGCTATGGAAACCTTAGCTATAATTGCTTACAAGCAGCCGATTGCCAAAAGCGATATCGAGTTTATCAGAGGCGTGAGCGCTGACTATTCTATACAGAAATTACTGGAGAAAGAGCTGATTGTTATCGTTGGCCGCAATGAAGATGCAGTGGGAAAACCTTTGTTGTACAGCGTTTCCCGCCATTTTATGGATTACCTGGGCATTAATTCTCCTGCTCAGTTGCCACAACTGAAAGATATTAATATAGATTTTGTTCTGCCTTCGAATGCATCTGAAGCACAGGTAGAAACAGTACCATCAGAAGTATTGGTGGACGAAGACGGAAACCTTAAAACAGGGGAGCTTTAAGCTTCTGAAAATTAATGGCTTGGCCTGCGTGCCACAAAGGGAAATGTCAAAAAATTTGGCATTTTCTTTTGTTTTAAGCATTTTCGTTTTATCTTACACCGATAATATTCAAAAATTTTTCAGTCTTGAAACGATATATACTTTCACTTGCACTTCTTTTGCCTACCCTGGTGAATGCCCAAAACCCAAAGCATCACGAAGCAGGGCTGACTTTTGGTGTCGCCAATTATCGCGGTGATTTGCAAGACAAATGGTTTCCATCTTCAGGGTATCATCCATTGATAGGCCTGTCCTACAAAATGTATATGAACCCGCAGGTGGGCTTGCGTTTCGGGGCATCTTACACGACTATTTCCGGTGCCGACAGCTTATCCGATATTAAGGCTAATTTCTTACGTAACCTTAATTTCAAATCAAGGGTTATCGAAGCACATGCAGGACTTGAATATAGCTTTTGGCCGGTCGATCGCGTTCGTTATCGCGTGAGCCCTTACGTTTTTGCCGGTGTTGGTATTTTTTATGCCAATCCCTGGACCAACGGTATGAATGGCGAAAAAGTTTACCTGAAACACCTGAGCACAGAAGGCCAGGGCCTACCGATGTATCCTGACCGCAAACCTTATTCCAATATCAATGTATCCTTTCCGTTCGGTGCGGGTATGAAGTTCTTGGTAAACAAAACATTGGTTATCAGTGGCGAAATGGGTTTCAGACCAACCACTACCGATTACCTGGATGATGTGAGCAAATCTTACGTAAACCTTGATTCTTTAAATAAATACAAAGGTGCTCAGGCAGTCATGCTGTCTTACCGCGGCGACAAAGCTGTGGGTTGGGATGGTAACTATGTAGATTATAAATACAAACGTGGCGACAGCCGCTCCAACGACTGGATGTGGTTTGGTAATATCACGATTTCGCTTTACCTCCGCGCTTCAGGCAACTCCCGCGCTTACTGGCAGGCAGATTGCCCCCGCGACAAAAGAGCACAAACCAAAAAAGCACCGGAAAAGAAAAAAACAACCACCACAACAACTCCTTCTAAATAATAATTGAAACGCCCCGAAATTTTCGGGGCGTTTTTTTATGCTTTAATCTTTGTAGTATTCGTAGCGGATGGTGTAGCGAGGAGTAATAGCTGTATCTGTCAATTTTGGCAATTCGCCATTTATGGAGACCATCCTTTTGGTAATAATGAAAAAGGTGTCATCCAGGCCCTTACTGTTTTTCGATATTGAATCTTGTGTTTGATATTTGATAACGATATTACTGGATTCCTTATTTCCACCACAACCATTTTGATCTGACCATGACAACCCTGAATAATTCTCACCTTCAATATAATATTTGGGGTTGAAAACCTTGCGGGCATGTTTACGAACAAATGGGTGTTTTTTTAAAGTCTTCAAATATCCGTTGACATACTTCTCCTTATTGTATGCCGAAAACTCAGGACAATTAAATACGTCGGAACATAGGTATAGCTTAACCTCACTGTAGTTTGTTTTAAAATTGGTGTGGTGTGGAGTTGCATAAGGTCGAAACTGACTATTAAAAAATGCATTGCGCTCGTTAATATGCTTTCCTGATTTATAACTCTTCACTTCCTCTACAATAAAACTAATGGTGTAGTCGCCTTTTTTATTGTAGAAAAAATGACTACACCAAATGCTATCGATTCTTTCTGTTACTTGATGATTCGTGTATTTTGTGACAATCATTTTTACCGTGTCATCGTTTCTAAATGTATCTGAGCGCACAAAGTAGTAGCCATTATAAAATCCTTTTTGAACAATTCTGCCACGTTTGTCAAACGTCACACTGTAGTCCACTGTATCCAGATTGTCGGTATTGAAACCATTACTTAAAACAGGGTAAACTTTAAGGGTCTTTACTTTATGATAAATTAATTCAGCACAAGGAAAAAGCCTGATGGTTTGATTGTCGTTATATTTCTTATCGTAAGAGTATTCATCTTTCGGCTTGATTTCTGAAAAGGAAATGCATTGGCAAACACCTCCTAGTGAAAAGAAAAGGCTGAAAAAAAGATAGAGGAGAAAGCGTATCACAACCAAATATAACAAAAATATCTCTGCTTTTTTCTATATGTGCGTTGCAAGGAAATTTGAAAATGGCCTATCATCAAACAGTATACTTTCCAAAATCATAAATCATAAATCCAAAATCAACTTTACCTTTGCGCCATGCCAAAAATAGCCTTACGTGGCGAGCAGATGCCGCCTTCCCCAATTCGTAAATTGGTACCCTTTGCCGAAGCAGCAAAAAAACGTGGTACTAAAGTGTATCACCTCAACATCGGTCAGCCTGATATTGAAACGCCCAAAGCCGTAATGGATGCTGTGCGCCACACCGATATGAAAGTGTTGGAATACAGTCACAGTGCCGGTTTTGAAAGCTATCGCAAGAAACTGGTAGAATATTACCATCGCAATAATATTGAAGTAAACCACAACCAGATCATCGTAACAACCGGTGGTTCGGAAGCCATTTTGTTTGGTGTGATGAGCTGTATGGACCCGGATGATGAGATTATTATCCCTGAACCTTTCTATGCCAACTACAATGGTTTTGCCATCAGTGCAGGTGTAAAAGTGGTGCCAATTCCTTCGAGCATCGACACCGGTTTCGCTTTGCCTCCGATAGATGCTTTTGAAAAAGCTATCACGCCACGCACCAAAGCGATAATGATTTGCAACCCGAATAACCCAACCGGTTATTTGTATAGCATGGAAGAGCTGGAAATCCTGCGCGATATCTGCCTGAAGTACGATTTGTTCCTGTTTTCTGACGAAGCTTACCGCGAATTTTGCTACGACGGACGCAAGCATATTTCTGCCTTGAGCATTCCGGGTTTGGAGAATCATGCTATTCTAATGGATACCATCAGCAAGCGCTATAGTGCTTGTGGTGGCCGTATCGGTGCTTTCATCACCCGCAATCAGCAGGTGTTGGATGCGGCAATGAAATTTGCACAGGCACGATTGAGCCCGCCATCTTTTGCCCAGATTCTTGGCGAAGCAGCGGTAGATTTACCCCTGAATTATTTTGATGAAGTACATGCCGAATACAATAGCCGTCGCGATTTGCTGGTGAAACGCCTTAATGCAATGGAAGGTGTTTTCTGCCCTAACCCGGGTGGTGCGTTTTATGCTATGGCAAAATTGCCGGTTGCTGATACAGAAGTGTTCTGCCAATGGTTGCTGGAAGAATTTTCGCACGACGGCGCAACAGTAATGATGGCTCCTGCAGCAGGTTTCTATGCTACCAAAGGACAAGGTAAAGATGAAGTCCGCCTGGCTTATGTGCTCAACCTGGACGATATCAACCACGCTATGGATTGCCTTGAAGCCGCTTTAAAAGTTTATCCGAATAAATAACATACACACATGTCTTTGCTATCTGAAGCAGAAAACAATGTAATGCTCCAACGCCGGAAAGCAGTCGCCTGGTGGCTGCTAGCCGGCGTTGCCATTATTATGATACAGGTTTTGCTGGGCGGCATCACCCGCCTTACCGGTTCCGGTTTGTCTATTGCCGAATGGAAACCAATACTGGGGGTGCTTCCTCCGATGAACGAACAAGCCTGGAATGCGGCCTTCGACTTGTATAAAGAGAAAGCTGCGGGTCAGTTTGCCAGCCAAAACAGCGATTATACTTTGTCGGATTTCAAGGCGATCTACTTTTGGGAGTGGATGCACCGCGAATGGGCAAGGGTTGTGCTGAGTGGCGTTTTCCTGATTGGTTTCTTTTATTTTCTGGCAAAAAAATATTTCGAGAAATGGATGGTACAACCAATGATCTGGCTGTTTGTGCTGGGTGGATTGCAGGGCGCAGTGGGATGGATCATGGTGATGAGCGGCCTCAATCCTGAAGACACGCACGTGAGCCATATTACTTTGGCCATGCATTTTATGTTTGCATTGGTGTTGCTGTGCTACACATTTTGGTTTGCCTTGAAATTATTAATACCAGAAAGCAAAAGGGTAAGTAATGATCCATTGAAAAGCTTCTCGCTGTTGTTATTGGTTTTGCTCGGCGTGCAATTGGTGTATGGCGCATTTATGGCCGGATTGAAAGCTGCTCCCGTGGCGGCAACATGGCCTGATGTGAACGGTACTTACTTGCCGGAAAATGTAAACAGTTTTGGCGGAGAGGTATACAGCGGATTGCAAATCATCATCGACAATCCGATAGTGGTGCATTATATCCACCGCACAATGGCTTATCTGTTGTTTGTGCTGGTCATAGTTTGGTTTACGAAAAGCAGGCGCATTGCGAAAGCAGAAGGTTCTTCTATATTAAATAAAGCTTCTGTCTGGACCATTGTATTGATATCGCTGCAGGTTTTGTTGGGTATTATTACCGTGCTCAACGGGCATCTGATGACGCAAAACAAATTCCTGCAGTTTGAATGGTTTGCTGAATTGCACCAGATGGTGGCGATTTGCCTGCTGATGAATCTTGTGCTGAATTATTATCTGTTCAAAAAGAAGATTGTGGTGCTGTAAAAAGATCATATCTATATATATAGGAAGGAGCGTAGCAATGTTGATATTGCTGCGCTCCTTTTTTTTGCGCTTAATGATTTTGTCTTTGAAAGGAAACCTTCGCTTCATTATTTGGTAACACGCGTAAAGGAGTTTTGCATAAAATTTTCAATGATGAAACATTTTACAAAACTGAGCTTCTTAATGGCGCTCTTTTGCACACAAGCTTTGTTCGCTCAAAAGGCTTACGACTTTAATGGCACCAATCAGTACGTCACTTTTGGAGTGGCTGATTCTTTGGGCGCTGCAAGGTTTACACTTGAGTGTTGGTTCTATAAAAAGGGCGCCGGTAAGTCGACTACTTCCGTGG
>DLGS01000218.1:0-2365 GCA_002482815.1 Bacteroidetes bacterium UBA7688 | reverse complement strand
ACTATTATTCCTTTAATCAGCAAAGGCCGTGGTGAAGCCGATGGTACGACTACGGATATGAACTACATTTTTGGTATTAACAGCACGACGAATGTTTTGTGTGCCGATTTTGAAGAAGGTGCAGGAATGCCGAGTGTGGGTTTGAATCATCCTGTTAGCGGAACAACAACCATCCTGAACAACCAATGGTATCACGCAGCGGTGACCTTTGATGGTGCCAAATGGAAGATATATTTAAATGGTGTTTTGGAAAAAACAGATAGCATAGGTGTGTTGCCCCGTTCAAACAGCATTCAGCATGCAGGCCTTGCCACGGCTATGACTTCTACCGGAACTCCTGATGGCTATTTCCAGGGAATATTGGATGAAGTGCGTATCTGGAATTATGCCCGTTCAGAAAAAGAACTGCGCGATTCTATCAATGCACAAGTCCCAACAGCATCAGGTTTGATTGGTCGCTGGGGAATGGATGACGTTTCGGGAACTGTGTTGACGGGCAAAGGCAAATTCAACATTAATGGTACAATTGTAAATGGCGCTACCGCAAGTAGTACAGGCTCTCCGTTCGATGCTACATTCCCTGCACCTAATTTGCCACCGTACCAACCAACCGTATTTACTCCAAAAGATTCTACCGTCAATTATTCTGATAGTATGCTGAGTGTTATTGTTTCAGACCCTGAATTGAATAAGATGAAAGTAACCTTCCTGGGCAGAAAGCACGAGCCGATGATGGATTCCGGTAAATTCACCATTATTCCTATTCCCGATGTTCAGTTTTATACATCTCATATGAATGGTGGTACCAACGAAACCTTTAAAGCACAGACCAGGTGGATTACCGATAGTATTGCTGCAAAGAATATTGTATACACCGTCCAGTTGGGCGATTGTGTACAAAACGGCGACAACGGAGGAGATAATATAGAATGGAAACGTGCAGATACTTCATTCAAAATAATTGAGAATCCTGCTACCACGATGCTGAAGTATGGTTTGCCATACGGCATTTGTGTGGGCAATCACGACCAGTCTCCGTTTGGTGACGCGTCTGGTGCAACGCTTTTCTATAATTCATTCTTTGGCTCAGGCCGTTTTGCCGGCCGCGATTATTACGGCGGACATTATGGAGTGAACAATGACAACCACTTTCAGTTGTTCAGCGCTCGCGGAATGGATTTCATTGCTTTGAGTTTTGAATACGATCCTTTGGCAAATGCCTCTGTACTGAATTGGGCAGATAGTTTGCTGAAAGCCTACCCCAAACGCAGAGCCATTGTGAGCAGTCACTGGATTATCAATTCCGATGGAACATTCGGTGCACAAGGCGCTGCTATCTATAATAAGCTAAAGGAAAATGCCAATCTTGGCCTGATGCTTTGCGGTCATATCAATCCGGGTGGCGAAGCAAGACGCAGTGATACCTATAAAGGAAACACAGTACACACCTTGCTTTCCGATTTTCAGGACAGAGCAAATGGTGGTAGCGGCTGGTTGCGTATTATGGAGTTCTTCCCTTCTACCAATATAATAGAAGTGAAAACGTACTCACCAACACTTAATAAATACGAGACAGATGCTAACAGTGAGTTTACCCTGAGCTATCCAATGACCAAACTGTTTGATACAATTGGTGTTATATTCAATGCACCGTCAGCTTCTGCACCTTCTGTTATCTGGAATGGCCTTGAAGATAGCGCCCGTTATGACTGGTATGTAGTGATTAATGATGGCGTAAATAGCATTAAGACCGGAATTAAAACCTTTACCTACCTGAAGAACCCGCCGACAAGCGGTTTGAAAGACCCGTTGAGCCTGACGAACAGCTTCGAATTGTTCCCGAATCCGAATGATGGCAAGATGATTACCCTGAATTATCCGGAAAAGGTAAACGCTGCAGTAAGGATAACCGATATGAGTGGAAGAGTAGTATATAATGATACCCTGGAACTGAATGGTAAAACAGTATTACCGGTTATGGTTGAAAAAGGTACTTATATAATAAGCGTAAACGCAAAAGGCCAGCTTATGAATAAGAAACTGGTCGTACAATAGGTAGTAAAGAATAGAATAGTATACAGAAACGGTCTGTTGCATTAAGCAACAGGCCGTTTTGTTTATTGGAGTATATGGACATCTAGACGTTTTCATAGGGGTTTACAGGATGTTTTTGATTTAATAAGGCTGAAAAGGCTGTTGCTGGAAAATATTTTCCAGCAAGGCTTATTGTGTCGAAATGCAGTACTGTGTTGGGTTTCGGGATAGTTATGTGCCCTCATTGTTTAGTAATTCAGCCGTATTTCCACATTTTTTCAACATTTTATTTGGTTGGTAAATGAAACCGTGTACCTTTGCACTCCCAACG
>DLGS01000202.1 GCA_002482815.1 Bacteroidetes bacterium UBA7688 | reverse complement strand
CCTCAATGTGCGGTAAGTGTAGTTGCCTGCGCTCTTTTTTTGTGCCAGGCATCCACAACCTAAAACATTAAGGCTATGGAGAATGAGCATATTTTTTACCCCGAATTTGACTATCCTGCATCCCATCTATCTGCATTCACTCTCTGCATTGATGTTTTTATCGTATCTCTTAAAAACGGGGAAATTGTTCGTTTCAAGCCTCACGAAATAGCACACTTTAAAGAATGGCTTAATCATTTTAAGGTCAGGGAGATTACGGTTAATAATGGCTTACCTCACGTTGACAGAACATCTGATTTATCTAAGTCTAAATACGGATTTTTCAATTTTATCAAAAGAAGAAAATGGGTAAAGAAAAAATAATTAAGATAGGAATGATAGACGACCACGACTTACTTAGGAAAGGTATCTGCGATTTTATACGGGACGACGATAATTTTGAAATCGTATTTGAAGCGGAAAACGGCAAATTAGCACTGAAAAAAATGGAGCAAATTGAAGTTATTCCCGATATAATGGTTGTTGATATAAATATGCCTGTAATGAATGGTTTTGAAACTGCTAAAGCATTGCTTGAAAAATATCCGCAAACCAAAATCTTGGCTTTTAGTATTAACGATGATGTGCAGGATGTGGTTAAAATGCTTAATAGCGGGGCAAAAGGGTATATCCTGAAAGGCGCAGACCCCGAAGAACTCAAAAAAGCCATCACGGTACTAAACGACGGAGGGCGTTATTTCAGTGCAGGTGTAGCTGAAGTAGCAAAAGAATATTACAAACAGTTTCCGCAATAGCAGGTTTCTTTGTTACTTTCTTTTCCGCTGAACTCACGAAAGAAAGTAATCACTCTAATCTAATTATGGGATAACGAATATCCCACGCAATAACGCTGCAACCTGTTTGGTAAAATGAAAAGGATTTGTAAGGGTGCATTTTGCTAAAGGGGATTGCACCAATTTAAAGCAAAAAGACTGCCCGACCATCGGGAGGATCTGTCTTTTTGCCGCCCGACTTTTCGGGTCAGGCGGCTTGTATTAGTTAATCGTTTTTAAATACTCGTAGTATCTTTCCGTTATATCCTTTCCTTTCCTGAAAGTGTCATTGGTATAACTGTAATACTCTTCAAAAAACTTAACTTCTTTAGTGGTAAGGTCTATTAAATAGCGGTAATATGCGTTTATCCGCCTTTCATCCATCGTGCAATACTCTTTAAGCATTAAGAGTTCTTGCTCGCTGTTATCAAGGGATAACAAGGGCAAAAAAAGCCTTTCAACGATATAGCCCTGTTCGGGTGCGCTGCTGCTGTCGGCAACGCATACAAGGGATTTACCGTTACTCAATTTGATGTGAAGATTTGAACGTGTCATAATTTGAAATTTGATTTTTCTGATTAAGCAATTAATTGGGTTAATAAAAATTCTTCCGTCCAAAATTCTTCGCTCGTATGCTTCCCGTATGCTGTATAGTAGCCTGTACCGTTTGCCCTTAATACAAGCCTGTAACAGTCCAGTCGGTTTTCAGGTACGGTAAACGTTTCCTGCTCTTGCTCGTCAAGCTCCACAAATATCCATTCATTACCGTTTAGCAATTCTTCAATATTCGGGTTGTCGTTTTCGCCTGTCCTATAAAAATCTACTGCTGTATCATAGTAATTCATTGAGCAGAAATAGTGATTGCCCTCTAACGGCTTAACTAATGCAAGCCGTTTTGCCTGTTCTGTTTTCCATTCTTCGGATAGGTGGATAATTGCAAACTCGCAATTATCCCATTCGCTGTTGGCTTTAACCAAAATATGTGCTGTCGCTTTATCTGATAGTTTCATCGTTCTAAATTTTAATGGTGTTTAATTGATTTTCGCTTTTACGCTCTAACAAAGTGTCGAGTATTTCCCATTCGCTGTCGTACTCTGTTCCCTCAAAATGGTAGGTGTCCGTTTCCTCGTCTAATTCATAGCTGTCAAAGTCCTGGCTATCTAAACAGGTATCCGTTAGTATTCCTTCTTCAAATATTGCCTGACCATATACTAAGCATCCTAATTCCTCATAGTCCTGTGTGAAATTCACTTTGAAATGTTCGGCTATCTGCTTAACGGCATCCGTATTTGGCGACCATTTTGTTTCATACTGGAATACACCCGCACTTTCATTGTCCTGACTGATATTGTAGAAATAATCTCCGTGCGTGTCCTGTACGAAATGGGGTAAATGCCCGCAGTTGTCTTTCTGTTCCTGTTCAGCCATTGATTTGAATAGCTGTGTTATCTGCTCTATTGCTTCGGCTGTTCCCTCAAAAACAACCCAGTTGTTGCACCAATTAGCCATAATTATTTATCGTTTAAGGTTATCTGTAAAAATTTGTCGTTCCCGAAAAGCAGGTGTATCGCCTGTTTTAATTGCGGGTCGCATTGTGCATCCTCTGTATATTCAATCAGGCAGTGGATAGCGAAAATTGAATTGTGTCCGTCAAAAAAATGGTCTGTAAACCAGTTCGGGCGTTTCCAAAGTGGTTCATTCTTGTCTATGCCTTTTTGTGCATTCTGCACAAGCCTGTACCAAAATTCAGCGGTAAAAAATCCCTTTTGATACCAACCCTCACGAAAGGCGGTTTCATTTTGCAGGAAGTAGTCGCATTGCGTTTTTATAGCGTTTTGCAGGTTCTCCAGTTCTGCGGGAAACAATTTGCACAACAAGCCCGCTTTATCGAGGTTGTCCATTTTATCTAATGCTTTCATATCTTTTGTTTTTAGTAGGCGACCACCTTTGCAGGCAGTCGCCTTTGATGATTAATTGAAGTTGAAAATCTCTGCTCCTGAATAGGCAAAGTCTGTACACAGTTCAAAGGCTTTTTGTGTCTTTAGCTGTGCTGTACCGCCCATTACAATAGATTGTAGTTTGGCTTCGCCATCCCTGTAATTGCGTACATTCTGAAAGTAACCTGTAACAGCATTGTAAGCCCCGAATAATGTGCCTTTGGTAGTTGCCATTTGTTGGGTGTCGCTTATCATAGCGTATTCAAAGGCATCATCTACGGTGTTTTTAAACACGGTGGAAACTTCATCTTCCGCACCTTTTTTGAGCAGGTTAAGCGTTTCTTTGTTCGGGCAAAGTGCCAACTGGATTAGCTTTCTTACTTCTCGGTCTGTTACCCTTACTTTAGCCCAATCGTTAAAGATGTTCTCTAACTGCGTGCTTAGTGTGTTGGCAAGCCCCATAACCTTGTGAGCATTTTCGAGGCGTTGTTTTGCTCCTGACGTGTGTTTGATACGCACTACATTGGTCATACTCCGCAATGATGCGTTCAGGGTGTTTTGACATACGATACGGATAGGTGTAAACGCTGCGGTAATACTTCCACTACCGTCGTGGCTTGTGGTTAAGAAGATGTACTTTTCTGTAACATCGTCGCCGTTACCTACACGGATATAGTCGGGCAGCTTGGCAGTGATAAAAATACGCTCCCCGTTACCCAATGCTCCTGCGGTTTCGTACAATATTCCCTCGCCTCCGCCTACAATAGCATCAAAGAAATTGAACGCCTCACGGTTTTGTACAATATGGTAGTCTTTGCCTACTACACCCAACGGTGTATTGGTGTCGGTGCGGAGGGTGGCGAAACTGTTAGGTACTAAGATGTCATTGGCTTCAATCAGTTCTCCGTTTTCGCCTATGCTCATTGTTCTGCCCTGTGTAAACAGTGGGGATTTGATAACCTCGTAATCTAAACCTGCGTGTACTATTGCTTCCTCGCTTGTTGGGTATTGCTCTACGATTTGCCCCAAACCGTGCCACGCTTTTTGTTGAACGCTAAAGAATGAATGACGTCCTGTTTGCTCGTTGAAATTGATGTTGTGTGCCATAATGCTAAAATTTTGATGTTTGAAAAAATGTTATTTACTCACTCGCTTTTCTCGTTTCCCGCTTCCCGTTGTGGTTTGCTCCGCTTCGCTTCGCATAAATTTTTCCAAAAGAAAAACCGGAAAAAAGAAAGCAGATAATCCAAGCGGGCAACAGCGTAAAACCGAAAGGAAACGGAATAAGTCCCGGAGGGTGGCAAGGCAACACACAGCAATTCGGCGAAGCCAGCATTTTGCCTTGCCATTATGCCGTAGTCTTTTGGTTGGGCGTGTGAGGTGGCTGCCCGCTATAACTTAGCTGCCTTTTTACCGGTTGATTGTGGAAATTTTCTGTTCTAAATTTTTATGGCATTAATGACCAGGCTATGATAGCCTGTAATAGGGATTTGAAAAATGGAATAGCAGGGAGCGTTAGATAAGGGTTTCGTTTTTCAATTTTCTATTTCTGAAGTAGGTAATAAGCTCTTTTACAGCGTTGGATTGCGTAGAGGAAAATAAATGTGCTTTACCTACACAAAAAGATAGGCATAAAAAAAGCAGAACCGTTAAGTTCTGCTCATTGAGATTAGATAAAAGCTGATTAGATTGCCATCATAAACGCTTCTTCCATTGCCTTGAATTTAGGGGTAACTAAATCCATATCCTTACTGATTTTTTGGCTTGTGATTTTAGCGTAAATCTGTGTGGTGGAAATATTTTTATGCCCCATCATTTTGCTAAGACTTTCAAGCGGTACGCCCTCGGTC
>DLGS01000226.1:18654-18924 GCA_002482815.1 Bacteroidetes bacterium UBA7688 | reverse complement strand
GATTGATGCAGATTCCCCGCCAGCGCCTGCGCCCGGAGTTAAACATCAACACATCCGAAGAGTGCCCTACCTGCAAAGGAACCGGCAAAATAGGTCCAACCATGTTGCTGAGTGACAATATCGAACGCGACCTGAGCTACCTGGTAGACCAGGGTCACCGCGAACTGATGCTGAAAGTGCACCCGATAGTAGAAGCATACCTGACCAAAGGTTTCTTCTGGAGCTCGCTGCGCCACAAATGGAGCAAAAAATACAACACGAAATTTGAAG
>DLGS01000226.1:17056-18593 GCA_002482815.1 Bacteroidetes bacterium UBA7688 | reverse complement strand
GAAGTTGTTGCCGACAACAGCTTCCCGATTACCCAGTACAAATATTTTGATGCACGCACCAACGATAGTATCAATCTTTAATACTGAGCAAACTTATTTTGAAACCAGAAACGCCCCTTACCTTTAAGGGGCGTTTTTATTATGGTCTTCATTCAGAAAAGGTCGAAGTGGGATAAGTTTGATTTTAGTCAATAGAGTGCTGCTCAACGCAGCATTTAGTCACAATTATTCTATATTTGTTTGTGTGGTTAGGTAAGGTTTTTAACTGCAGGAAGGGATAAATTGCAATAATTATATGAAGTGCTTCAATTCTATATTAATCCTTTCTGTTTTGTTGTTATCTTTTATGATATTATTCAATAGTAAATCTTCAGCTCAAAATTTTAAATGGAACAAAAATGATACATTAGAATACTATTTCCATGAATGTAAAGATGACATAAGATTATTCTTCCTACCAAACGGAAAGTTCTTATATTATGATAATGGTAGTTATGATCATACGAGAGAATATGGAAACTGGAAACTTACAAAAGATTCTGTAATAGTCAATATATTTTTTGTGGACAAAGCATATGAAAAGGAAGTTGATACGAGTTTTTATAGATGTTATCCGCTCAATCCTGATAGATTTCCGTACACAGGTTTAGATGGTCCAAAAAATAAGTACTTCGGGGAGACTTTCCCTACTGATCTCTTCTTTGATAAATTAAAGTAAATATTTCCTTCTGTTCAGCATAGTCAGATGAACTTGCCCATATCTAATCTTGTGGTTATATAGGTCTAAGAAAATAGGGGATTTTGTAATCTTAATTCAGAATAATTCTACCGGAATCATTCATTTTATAAGAATACTCACATCAAAAATAGGAATCATTTAACCCTCTTATGCTAAACGCTTCAACAACAAATTACTTACCTTTGCGCCCTATGGTAGCAACAACGAAAATATCAGAGACAACCCAACATTTCCTTCATCTTGAGGATGAACATGGTGCGCACAATTATCATCCTTTGCCGGTAGTTTTGAGCAAAGGTGCCGGTGCCAAAGTGTGGGATGTGGACGGTCAACAATATTTTGATTTTTTGTCGGGCTATTCAGCTGTTAATCAGGGGCATTGCCATCCACGTATTATCAATACCCTGGTAGCGCAGGCACAAAAACTTACCCTTACTTCCCGGGCATTTTACAACAATGTACTGGGAGAATATGAACAATATATCACCGGTTTGTTTGGCTATGACAAAGTTTTGCCGATGAACACGGGTGTGGAAGCAGTGGAAACGGCACTGAAACTGGCCCGCCGTTGGGGATATGAAGTAAAAGGAATTCCGGATGGTGCTGCTAAAATCCTGGTTTGCGAAAATAATTTTCATGGCCGTACGCTTAACGTTATCTCTTTCAGTAACGATGCAGACGCAAGAACCAATTATGGTCCATTTATGCCGGGCTACGAAACAGTAATCTATAACAATATAGAAGCCTTAGCAAAAGCATTAAAAGACCCCAATGTTGCTGGTTTTTTAATAGAGCCTA
>DLGS01000226.1:0-17043 GCA_002482815.1 Bacteroidetes bacterium UBA7688 | reverse complement strand
ATACAGGGTGAAGCTGGTGTGGTGGTTCCGGATGAGGGATATCTGAGCAGAGCAGCGGCACTTTGCAAAGCAGCGAACGTATTGTTTATAGCCGACGAAATACAAACAGGCCTTGGTCGTACAGGTAAAATGCTGGCCTGCGAGCACGAAGAAGTACGGGCTGATATTGTTATTTTAGGTAAAGCCCTGAGCGGCGGAACCTTACCGGTTTCAGCTGTTTTGGCAGATAATGAAATTATGTTGCTGATCAAACCAGGCCAGCACGGAAGCACTTATGGCGGTAATCCTCTTGCTTGTGCAGTGGCAATTGAAGCGCTGAAAGTGTTGCAGGAAGAAGATATGTGTAACAATGCCATCGTGCAGGGAGATTATTTCCGTGCACAATTGAACGCATTAAACAGTCCTTATGTAAAACTGGTGCGTGGTAAAGGATTATTTACTGCTGTAGTGATAGACAACGAAAACCTGGGCAAGGATGGTGCAATGGAACTATGTCTGAAGATGATGGAAAATGGTCTGCTGGCCAAACCAACGCACGGTGATAAAATCCGTTTTGCTCCTCCCTTATGCATCACCCGTAGTCAGGTGGATGAATGTGTTGCTATTATTAAAACTAGCCTTAGTCAACTATAATTTATAAAAATTGATTTATGGTCGCCGACGTGAAATTTTCCGACGGCGATTTTTTTATGAATAAAAGTAACAGGGCACAACTGCATCCCTTATCTTTCCGTATCTTATACCAAAGACCAACCAGATGCTGTATATAATAATGGGAATTATCGTTTTTGCCGGAATAATTGTTTTATCTATTTGTCGTGTAGGCACTTAGACTCTTTCGTGATTATCATTTTCTATTTGGTATTTTTGAGCAATAAAATGTTCACTGTATGCAATGGATAATGCTCATCATAGCCGGTTTTTTTGAAGTTGGATTTGCTGCTTGTTTAGGGAAAGCAAAAGATGCCAACGGCAATACTTATTATATGTGGTTTGCAGGATTTTTGCTCTGTCTTGCTATCAGTATGTATTTATTGGTGCAGGCTACTAAAGTGTTGCCAATAGGTACTGCATATGCTGTGTGGACAGGCATTGGAGCAGTTGGTAGTGTGCTGATTGGGATTTTGTTTTTTAAGGAACCGGCTGACTTCTGGCGTTTGTTTTTTGTAATTACTTTGATTGGTTCTATTGTAGGATTGAAATATGTTTCTGCACATTAATCATCAAAACACATCCCCCATTTTCAGGTAAGAACCAAAGGGTTTAAATGAATCGTACGAACTCAGGTAGTTGGTAAACTGATACATGAAACCACAATGAAAGGACAACCCGCATGGTTTTGGTATTTTTCTGGGTACAAAACCAATTTTTGCCTGCAGTCCCATTTGAATCTTGTTTTGAATGGGTGCAGTTTCTTTGTATTTCTTGTAATTCATTTTATAGCGTTGTTCAGCCTTGATAATAAAATCTGTATAAGGGCCAATGCTTGCAAAATGCCTGAACCTGTCTGTACTATCTGAAATGTCAAAGTTTAAAAGCACAGGTACACGTATAGCATCAATGTAAAGTACATTTTGGCTATAGTTGGGCGGGGTTTGCTCAAACCGGTAAACAGTATTTGAGGTTTTAGTAAACCTTCCATCCATAATATAGCTGCTTCCATCCCATTCTACCGCAGGCGTGATGCTCAGGAGTTTACTTATTTTAAAGTAGTGTTCATACGAAATATTACCGTATAAGGAAGCCAGCACATCAATGGAGGTAGTCATTCCTGTTGTGCGGTTAGCACCTAAAGCCATACCGATTACATTTTGTACTTTCGATTGAAATGGGCTAAATCCTGTCAAAAGGAAAAAAAACAAGGGAACTATTTTTTTTCATGAAGAGTGCAGGTTTAAAAGAACTGTTTTCAATAATCCATGATAACGTATGTTTTGCTGATATATTTTGTGGCAACAAACTATTAATCCTGTCCGTGAAAATATCTCCAGACAATATACGCTTTGGAAGCCCCGATTACTCTGGTCATTTCGCGTTCGGTAAGTGTACTTATTTTCTTTACCGATTTGAATTCCTGCAATAATTCTGTGGCCGTTTTTTCGCCGATTCCAGGTATCTCTTCCAACTCGTTTTTAATAGTTCCCTTGCTGCGCAATTGCCGGTGGAAAGTAATGCCAAAACGATGCACTTCATCCCTGATGCGGCGCACCAGCAAATGAGCCTGACTGTCATAGGGTAATTGCAAAGGTGTCTTATCGCCCGGAAAGAAAATTGATTCTTCTCTTTTTGCCAGACCCACAACTGTCATTTTGCCCATCAGATCAAGTTGCTGAATACTCTTCAACGCCGCTCCCAGCTGACCTTTCCCGCCATCAATAATGACAAGCTGCGGTAAAGATTTTCCTTCCTCCAATAATCTTTTATACCGGCGGTAGACAATTTCAGTCATCGATGCAAAGTCATCAATTCCTTCTACCGTCTTTATTTTATAATGACGGTAATCTTTGTTGCTCGATACGCCATTGCGAAAGCATACCATTGCCGCAACAGGATAGGACCCCTGAAAATTTGAGTTGTCAAAACATTCGATGTGAACGGGCAGATTTGGCAAATGCAATGCTTCCTGCAGTTCTCTCAGCGTTTGCATATGCTGGTCATCGGTAGCATTGGTCAGCATCAGCGAGCTTTTGCGCTTCAGTTCATCTTTAAAGATCTGCGCATTTTTCATGCTCATATCCAGCAGATTTTTCTTGTCACCAAGCTTCGGAACTGTCAGGGTCATTTCAGAGGAAGGCAAATTGATAGGCATAGAAGAAACTACTTCGGTTGCTATACTATTGAACCGTTCGCGGAGATGAGCGTAGGCGAGTGATAGAATATCTGATTCTTCCTCATCTTCTATTTTCTTTTCCACCTCAGTAGTATTGGCATAAATGATGGTGCCGTTCTGCAGCATCATAAAATTGACATACGCCGATTTATCATCACTCAGAATAGTAACAACATCAATGTTGTTCAGACGAGGATTGACAACTGTAGATTTTTGCTGATAACGTTGCAGCGCCGTCATTTTCTGTTTCACAATTTCAGCTTTCTCAAACTCCATGCTGCCCGCCAGTTCCTGCATTTCAGCTTTCAGACCTTTTAATACAACGCTGATATTGCCTTTGAGGATATGACGGATATACTGCAGTTTTTCGTCGTAATCTTCAGCACTTTGATGTCCTTCGCAAGGACCTTTACAATTGCCTAAATGATATTCCAGGCAAACCTTAAATTTCCCTTTTTCAATATTTTGCTGGCTTAAATTGAGGGTGCAATTGCGCAGCGGAATATTTTGTTTAATCAGGTCGAGTAGTTCCCGTGCAGCTAATACACTCGTAAAAGGACCGATGTATTCTGAGCCATCTCGAATCACAGTTCTGGTCAGAAATACTCTTGGGAAGCGTTCATTTTTGATGACGATATAAGGGTAGGTTTTATCGTCCTTCAGCTCGATATTATATTTGGGCTGATAATGTTTGATCAGTGAATTTTCAAGCAGGAAAGCGTCGTGTTCACTATCGGTTACCGTGAATTCAATGTTGCGGATTTGAGAAACAAGAACAACTGTTTTCCTGTTGTCTAATGTTTTGTTGAAATATGAACTTACCCGTTTGCGAAGATTTTTGGCTTTGCCAACGTATATCAGGGTTTTGTAGCTGTCAAAATATTTGTAAACGCCCGGCAGATGGGGCAGAGAGGGAGCAACCACACTGAATTCTTCTTTCGTCATTTTCTCCTTTCAAATTATTTACTACAAAAATTTATACTCAATCACCAGGTCTTTTTGTCCGCCTATTAACGGGTCATTGTGCTCTTGTATTTGCAGCACGTGCATGGGTGAATACAATAGTTTTTTTGTCTGCGTATTCCAAAAGCTTTGTTTTTGCGTTTCAATATAAATGTTGCGGATTTTATTGGTAAAAACGTCCGCTGCTATTTGTAGTTTTTGGGTAAACAAAGCCGGATCTTTTGCAACATACGTAAAGGTGCGGGTTTGTGTGGTCTCCTCTTCAAACATGGTAAATTCATACTTGTCCAGAAATTCAGGATCGCTGATGTCTGTTTCAAAAAATGTTTTAAAAATCGGACTCCAGCGCATTGTTAATCCTGAAAGCAGGGTAGTATCCGTTTTGTCATTTAAGGTCACAATCTGTGTAAGCATTACAGGTTGTCCGTGGAAGGTTTTCCACTGATCCTTTACAAAGCCTTTGATAGAGAAATAGGTTGGCGTATTAGGGTCCACAACAGGTTTGATTTCTTCTTTCTTTTTACAGGAGAAAAGAGAAAGTGCAATAACAATCACCGCAACATTTTGAAACAATCGAAACATAAATAAATACTTTTTTTTAACTATCCGGAATTACTTTTTTACGGCAATTCTGGCAAAAATATAAAATAACAAAACGCCAAGCATTGCTCCCAAGGCATCTGCAAGAATATCTTTTGTGTCTTTTGCGCGTCCTAAAAAGCGCAGTAAACCCTGCAATTCTTCTACCAGCCAGCCAAACATAATACCGGCAAAAGCCATTATCAGCAGTTGTTTCAAGGCTAAAGTTGGTTTAGCCAGCAACCACAAAAAGGTAAATCCTCCAAACAGCACAAAATGGACCCATTTGTCTGCCATCGGGATATTGACATTGGGGATTTCATTTCCCGGAATAAAGCATGCAATAAAAATGAGCAAAGTCCACACAATAGCGGCGGACTTTGCTCTTTTTTTATGTACAGATTGGGCAGTAAATAATTGCCTGATCATTAATTATTCTCCTACTAAATCTTTGTAAGCGGCTGCATCAAGCAAGTTGGCAATATCATCCTGATTAGCTATGGTCATTTTTACCATCCAGCCTTGTCCGTAAGGATCGCTGTTCACATATTCAGGATTGCCATCCAGAGCAGGATTCACTTCAGTAACTGTACCTGCAAGTGGCAAGAATAAATCTGAAACCGTTTTTACTGCTTCAACAGTACCAAATATATCATTGGTTTGCAACGGTTTGCCTTGAGAATCGATATCAACAAATACGATATCTCCCAACTCGCGTTGTGCAAATTCTGTAATGCCAACTGTGGCTACATCGCCTTCAATCTTGATCCACTCGTGGTCTTTAGTGTACTTTAATGCTTCTGGGAATTGCATAGTAAATTATAATTTGAACCGTAAAAGTAGTAGATTTTGGGTTAAAATCATAACCTTAATAACTTATTTTACGTCCTTCGCCAGTAAGATAGCAACCTCATCCGGACTATTAAACATCGCTGAACCCGTTGCGCCAATACCGCCCGTTACACCGCTTTTGGTTTTGTTTTTATAAAATTCAAAATAGAACTCTCCTGATGAAACTATTTTGCCGGAAGCATCCTTTGCCTGTATCTGGTGTCGGCCCGACATAAATTCAAGTTTTAGTGCTGTCATTTTCATTGTGGAATCAATACTGCCTAATTTTTCTATTCCTGTTCCATAGTAAGGCAGATATCCTTTTTCTACTCCATCTACAAAGAGTTTATAATGAACATCATCCGAAGGTAAATCTGTGGTATAAAAATACCCGGTCAGCTTGGTTGGAATTTCTTTCTGGCACGAGGCGAAAGAAAAGGAAATAGCGATGGCCAATAGGCATTTGAGGGTGGTTTTCATAAGAATTGTTTTTTCGATTTCTACAGAAACGGAGGAGATGATATTTTATTGTAGCTAACGTCTTTTCAATATTATGGGTTTTATTCAAATGTTTGCAAATCATAGAACTACCTGTAGAATTCCATCTGATTAAAACATATAATAAACTATTCATCGAAAACACTAAATTTGCTACCCTTTTAAAACGGAATCCTTTGCAATTAAAATCGCTCGAAATAAAAGGCTTCAAATCCTTTGCCGACAAAACTGTAATTACGCTCGATCATCCCATTACCGGAATTGTAGGCCCTAATGGGTGTGGCAAATCCAATATTGTGGATGCTATCCGCTGGGTAATTGGTGAACATAAGATCAAATCACTGCGCTCCGACAACCTTGAAGACCTGGTCTTTAACGGTTCGCGTACGCGTGCCGCATCCGGTATGGCCGAAGTCTCGCTCACATTTGAGAATACCCGAAACCTGTTGCCGACAGAGTTCACAACAGTAACCATCACCCGGAAATTTTATAAAAACGGGGAGAGCGAATATCGCCTGAATGATGTTGCCTGCCGTTTGAAGGATATTCACAACCTGTTCCTCGATACCGGTGTCAGCAATGATTCTTATGCGATTATCGAGCTGGGAATGGTGGATGATATCATCAAAGATAAAGAAGGAAGCCGCCGCAGAATGCTGGAGCAGGCCGCCGGTATTTCTATTTATAAAACAAGAAAGAAAGAAGCGAAACAAAAGCTGGAAGGCACCGAGCAGGACCTTGCCCGTATTGAAGATTTGCTTTTCGAGATAGGGAATAACCTCCGTACGCTGGAAAGTCAGGCGAAAAAAGCGGAACGTTATTTTCAGATTAAGGACGAATATAAATTGGTGAGCATTGAGCTGGCCAAGGCTTCGCTCGAAGATTTTAACGACCGCTACAAAGGCCTGAACGAGCAACATAATATAGAGCAGGACCGCAAGGCGCATCTGGATGCCGAAGTGGCAACCGGTGAAGCTGCCATAGAAGGCGATAAAGTAAAACTGATTGAGCGCGAAACAGAACTGAGCAGAATGCAACGTCAGTTCAATGAACTGCAAAACAGAATTGTACAACTTGACAATGAAAAGAAATTAGCTTCTCAGCGCCTCGAATATTTGCGTGAGCGTGAAAGAAACCTGAGCAACTTTCTGGGCAATGCCGATGCGCAGTGGACAGAGTTGCAAGCCTCGATTGCGCAAGCGGAAGAGCTGATTGAAAAAGAAAAAACTTCACTTGAAGATGCCCGTGAGCAGCTGGAATCGCTGCGTGATATGGTGGCGGATAAGCAAATTATTTTTGAAGAGAAAAGAGGTATTGTTGAAGGATTGCGCAAAGAAATGCTGGAAGATCAGCGCCGGCAGTTTGATGCAGAAAAGAAAGTGGCCATTGCCGACTCTTCGGTGATGAATATTCAGCGCAGCATCCTGCATACGCAGGATGAGATTGCACAACGCAACAGTCAGGTTGCTCAAATCAATACAGAAAAAATTGCTGCGGAAGCAGAACAAAAAGATAAACAGGAATCACTGGTGGCAATGCAAACACGCCACGAAGAAGTGAAAACAAAAATACTGGAAACACAGGGTCGGGTGGAAGAATTGCGCACCAAACTGATTGATGAAAACAGAAGTCTCGACTCGCGTAAAAACGAACACGACCTGCTGAAATCCCTGGTGGAAAGCCTTGAAGGTTATCCGGACAGTATCAAATTCCTGAGCAAGAATAAAGAATGGAATAATAAAGCGCCTTTGCTTTCTGATGTTTTTGTGGTGCAAAATGAATACCGCACCGCCATCGAAAATGTGCTGGACAATTACCTGAACTATTATCTGGTAGATAATATTGAAGAAGCGGCCAAAGCAATCCACTTGCTGGAGTCCAATAAAAAAGGGAAAGCCAACTTCTTTGTGCTCGACCGTTTTGCCAACGGTATCAAGGAAATTCCACTGGTGGATATCGAAGGATTTATACCGGCCTTGAATGTGCTGAATGTGGATGAACAATATTTGCCACTGGCAAAACATTTGCTGGGACATGTGTACATTGCCGATACAGAATCTGCGATGCTGAATGCAATCTTACCGGAAGGTATCGTACTGGTGGAAAGAACCGGTAAAACCTTGCGCGGGCAATATACCCTTAGCGGTGGTTCTATCGGTTCGTTTGAAGGGAATAAAATCGGCCGTTCAAAAAACCTGGAACGCCTGGGCAAAGAAATTGAAACCCTGACAAAATCAACTACAGCACTGCGCGAAAAAATCAGCGAGACGCAAACGTTGATTACCGGTTACAACCAGGAACTGAACGATAAAGCCATTGAGCAAACAAAGCAGGAACTGAACAAACTGGGCAACCATATTGTTAGTTTGACGAACAGGATGGAGCATCTGGAACACACCAATGCGGCCAGCACCAAGCGCCTCGAAGATCTGCAGGAACAACTGGATGATACGCAGGATAATATCAGCAACACCCGTGGTGAGCTGGATGAAATCATTGCTGCGTTCAAAGCCTTGCAGGAGCGCATCAGTGCTGCTGAAGCCGACTTTAAGGCGGTGGAGCTGGACTATAATATGGCCACCCAACAGTACAATCAGCACAATATTGAATTCCTGAAACAACAGGCAAAAGCAGAAACCCTGAAGCAGGATCTGGCTTACAGAAATACCAAACTGGCCGAATTAAAAACACAAATAGAAACGAACAAAGTACAGCTGCAGGAAACTTCGCAGCAGATATCAGAAGCGTCAGGCAAGCTCAATTTTGGCGACACCGAGTTGTATGATATGATGCGCAAGAAAGAAGCGGATGAAAAAATACTGGCCGAAACAGACCGCTTATTTTATGAGCTGCGCAACACCGTAAATGCTGAGGAAGGAAAACTGAACCAGAAGCGCCGCGAGAAGGAAAATGCGGATACAATACTGACCGGCATTAAGGACAAGCTCAATGAAATGAAATTGCAGCTTGCCGGTATGAAAGAACGGCTTAGCGTTGAGTTTAAAGTGGACCTGGAAGAAATTCTGGATCAGGACCGTACCGGCGAACAGAGTGTGGAAGAACTGAATGCTGAAGCGGAAAAAATGAAACGCCGCCTCGAGAATATTGGCGAGGTAAACCCGACCGCGATAGAAGCCTATACGGAAATGAAAGTGCGCCACGACTTTATTGTGGAGCAAAAAATGGATCTGGTAAATGCCAAAGATTCTTTGCTGGCCACTATTGAAGAAGTGGAAATGACGGCGAATGCCAAATTCAAAGAGACCTTTGATAAAGTGCGCGAAAACTTCCAGGTGGTGTTTAAAGCCTTGTTTACCGAAGAAGATACGGCCGACTTGCGCCTCACTGATCCGGATAATGTGGCTGACAGTGGTATTGAAATTTATGCACAACCAAAAGGAAAGCGCCCGAGTACCTTGACGCAATTATCAGGCGGAGAAAAAACACTGACCTCAACGGCATTTTTGTTTGCCATCTACCTGATCAAACCTGCGCCATTCTGTATCCTCGATGAGGTGGATGCACCGCTGGATGATGCCAACGTTGGCAAGTTTACGCAGATGATCCGCAAGTTCTCTGACAACTCACAGTTCATCATCGTTACCCACAACAAACAAACGATGGCTGCCGTGGATGTCATTTACGGTGTGACCATGCAGGAGCTGGGTGTGAGTAAATTAGTACCGGTGGATTTCAGGAGTTTGAATTAGAGGGAGATAGTTTAATTAATTATCAAACCAGTAGGGCATAGATGTCTTACTGGTTTTTTTTATAATGGGAAGATTACATCGGATTCTGTCTAAACTTAGTCTGTAAGTTTGACTGTTTTTAAATTACTGCTTTATGTGGCAATCCATGAGATTATTGAGTTACTTATTAGTCCTGATTTTATTTCCTGTAAAACTCTTCGGGACAATGAACGTGTGTTGTTGTAGTTATTGAACATTGGAAATATCAATTATTTTTTTTTTCAAAATTTACAAGAAGATGTAAAGTCGCATAGTAATAGAACAGCAATTGCATTTGAAGTAATTAAAATCCCGATTGAATAGTCGAAACAAAAAAGTGAATGCAGCACAAATTGCTCTGCATTCACTTTTTTCATAAGAAGCGATAAGGGCTTAAATGGAAGAAGCTGAAGTCTTGTGTTTGCTTTTCTTCTTTCTACCCCACCAAAGTAAAAATCCCGTAACCGGCAGGCTGGCAGCAAGCAGGCTGGCGAAGAATGCCAAAATTTTTCCGGGCAAACCTAATATTGCTCCAACGTGTATGTCGTAATTCATACGGGCAATTTTGTCAGCAGTTTTCATATCCCTGAACCTTCCGAACATATGGGTAACCGGAATTTCTTCCAGAGTGTTCTGGTCAAAATAACGGTAATCTGTTTTCCAGTAAGTACCTGCATCCGGATTGGCAGCACCACTCACTGCAGCCGTATCATTTTCCGGGAAATGTACCTCAATCGTTTCCACAGCAGGGTACAAGACTTTCATTTTTTCATAGAGCCTGTCTTCGATTGCAATGGCGTATGCCATTTTCGGCGATTTAGAAACAGGTTCGTAAAAGTCAACAGCCTGCTGACCGCCGGAGGCCACCCAATAGACCGATTTTGACACCCATTGAAATCCCCATACCAGGCCGGTAATGGCTATAAAAATAGCGACCCAGCTCATATAAAAACCCAGCACATTGTGCAGGTCATAATTTACCCTGCGCCATTTGGCATTCCATTTGATGGAGAAGCGTTGTTTGCGCGCAGCTTTGTTTTTCGGCCACCACAATATAATTCCCGTAATCATCATCACGACAAATATCAATGTAGCAGAAGCCACAATGGGACGTCCGATATCATGCGGTAGCCAAAGGTAAAAATGACCATCAATCACGATGCGGAAAAAATCGTCTGCCATATTTTTTACCTGCAAAACTTTACCATTGTAAGGATTGATGTAGGCAAGGTAATAATACTCCGGATTGTCGTGGTAAAAAGTTACGACTGCGGATTTATCCTTTTTGCCATAAGTCACACTGTGAATGACTTTGCCGGGCAATTGCGCAGCTGCAATTTTATAAATACGGGAAGGCGTGATAAAATTACCTTCTTCTGGTTCTACATACTGCGATGGTAAACTGATGGTTTCAATCTCGCGCTGAAATGCGAGTATGCAACCCGTGAGTCCCAGGAATAAAACAACCAGCCCGGACGAGAGCCCGAGCCAGAGGTGTATTATTCCGATTGCTTTTTTTACTGTCATTAAAATTTGTATCCAACGGTTAATCGAAGATTGCGGGGAGGGTCTGTCTGCCAGTTGTAAGCTTTCAGCCATGCATAGTAAGAACCGCTGTAGAGGTAGGTGTTGAGCACATTAAACACATTTGCTGTTACGCTGAATTTCTCGTTTTCCCAGCTAAGGCCGGCATCCACTTTGAAATAGTTTTTCAGGAATGGGTCGCCTGTTGGTGACGGGTCCCAGTAAGTAGCACGATCACCCAGGAAAGTAGCACCACCGGATATTCCAAATCCTTTCAACACCCCTGATTGTACACGGTAAGTCAGCCAGGCATTTGCCGTATGTTTTGCAAAGCCCGGCACTAAATCGCCTTCTTTTACGACGGTAACACCAGGTGTTACTTTCGAGATAGTAGAGTTGGTATAGGCATAGTTTACCACGACATTCAGGCCGCGGGTGATGGTGCCACGCAAATCAAATTCGATACCCTGAATCATTTTTTCACCCATTACGATACTTAATCCTGAAGCCGGTGCCTGGGTAGGATCTGCAGTCAGCTCATTATTTTTGATGATGCGGTAACCGGTAAGACCCGTGCTCCATTTGCCATTCATCCATTGTTTTTTGATGCCAAACTCCATGTTGTTGCCGGTGATGGGCTGAACTTTTTCACCACTGGTCAAAACACCACTTTGTGGCACGAAAGCCTGATCGTATAAAGCATACACTGCCGTTTCTTTGTTGATGGAATAGCTAAGGCCTACACGTGGCGTGAAGCGCTGCGCTTTGTCAGCAGGACCTGCATACGCTTGTTTTAAATCGGTGTAGCGGCCTGCGAGAGTCAGGCGAAGTTTGTTTTTGAAAAAACCAAGTTCGTCCTGAACATAGAGACTGGTGCTGGTCATGTTCTGATATCCGTAACCCATCTGTGCTCTTTGTTCCAGTGGTTTGGAGCGGTCGAATACGGGGTAGCCGTTGGATACAGTGTTCACATCTTCGTTTGG
Source organism: Bacteroidetes bacterium UBA7688 (assembly GCA_002482815.1). Taxonomy (GTDB): domain Bacteria; phylum Bacteroidota; class Bacteroidia; order Chitinophagales; family Chitinophagaceae; genus Rurimicrobium. Next base: position 5,107 of record DLGS01000226.1, on the reverse strand, counting down.
ATCGTTGAGGTCAAAGTAATTGCTTGTGTCGTCCAGATCGTGCGACTGGCTCCAGTCTGCGATGTAGTCTTTGTTTGACATGTCAAGACCTGCCAGTATTTTATGATTCACTTTTCCTGTGCGTGCTTCTCCATTCAGGAATAACTGACCCATGCTCATACGGCTTCTTGAGTCCCAGATACCTACATTGCGGATAATAGTTCCGTCAGGGTTCACTACACTTGGCCACGAAGAAGAACCTACCTGGTTGTAGATAAATCGGGCAGCTTGAGCAGTTACTTTCCATTTGTCGTTGATGTTGTGTTGCAGGTTTACAAAAGCGCTGTGGTCGTTAATATTAACACCGGGCAGACCAGCTGGCAGCATTGTAAATTCAACTGGTTTTGTTGCAAATCCGGCAGGGTCAAAAATGTAGAATGAACCTACATTGCTCATATTTGCACGCTGATAAGTGTACTCAAATGTCAGCTTCGTTTTGGCATCCAGCTGGTAAGACACAACCGGTGCAATAGAATAACGGTTGTTGAATTCATTGGCACGGTGCGATTTTTTGTTTTGTGCTGCAAGGTTAAGACGATATAGTAATTTGCCATCTTTGCTTAGCTTCCCATCAAGGTCCAGCGCTGCACGGTAAAGGTCGAAACTACCCATAGTAATGGTGGCTTCACCCTTGGTAACACCGGTAGGCTTTTTAGTAACCACATTGTATAATCCGCTGGGGTCTCCGCTGGACAACATAAAGCCTGCAGGGCCTTTCACAAATTCGATGTTATCTACAAAACTCATGTCTTCGGTCAATGGACCCCAATAAGAGTTCACCACATTGAAACCGTTACGCATGGCCTGAATCTGAGAGCCCCGGGCTGTAATGTTTGTATACATGTCGCCCCAGTGCTCCATGCGGACAAGCCCGCTCACATTGCGTATCAATCCGTCGCTCATACTGATGACCTGCTGGTCTTTCAGCATAGCCTTTGTGACAACCTGAATATTTTGTGGTGTTTCAAGAATAGGTGTTGTAAGCCGTAAAGAGGAGGAAACTTCTTTCTCGGAATAAGTGCCGTTTTGCCCGCTCACCACTACTTCTTTAAGGGCTTTGGAAGGATCGTTTGTAGTATTCCCGTTTTGTGCTGTGGCCGCATTTGCAGCCAGTACAGCGAAACTCAAGCATAAAGCTTTTCTCATTTTTTTTCTGATTTAGCGCCGCAAAACTAGGTCGGGTAAATCAGTTAGGTTTTCATAATCGGGAAACTCATTTTCACTTTTGAAAATTTATGTGTTTATAATATGGCATCTAAAATATCTTTCTAAACTATCTTCCAGCCCGAAGTTGTGGCTTTTAAAAATTAAAATTCAAACCCGCAGTCAGCAAAGATTTTTCCTGTTTAAAGCTGCTGTTGCTAAGGTTAGCGCTACCCAGCAGCTGAATCTGCAGTTTTACTTTTTCCAAACCACCCCGAATGGTCAGTGCCGGTTCCAGTAAAAGGTGGGATGTATTGCTGTTCAGATAGGCAACCTGATCTTCTGATTGAAACATAAAGCTTCCATCAATGTTAGCGTAGCTGAGACTCATCAGGCGTGCAGAGCCCGATACAGAAAAATACTTACTGTGATAACTGATCGAAGGCTGTATGCCAAAGCGGAAAAGACTGGCAGAAATTTTACCTGTCGTTCCGGGATACTCTGTTACCGTAGTTGGAAAATGATTTTCCATGCGGCCAATGCCTGCTAATCCGTAAATATCGAACAGGAAATCGGGACTTAGATTTTTGTAATAACCTGCGCCCAATTCGATGAAATTTCCGGAGCCGCCATTCCCGTTGTTCTCATCCTGCGGAAACAAAAAACCACCGTTTGCCTGAAGGGCTACCGAATTACTGATACCATAAGCCGCCTGAAATTCGGCCTGGTTGGAATTGCCGGCGGCAGTCAGGTTGGTTTGCCCTTTTGCTTTTATGATCGGAACATTTTGCGTGGTGGGTACATAATATTTAGGGCTGCAGGACGATATGAGTATCACAAATAATAGCGGGGCGGAAATGAAGTGAATTTGCTTTTTCATAAACGGATTGTTTTAGTATGAAATGATATTTCTAATACTTCTATCCAAATATAAGCCAGCATTCAGGGACTATTTCGAAGGTGTAAGCACTTTAAGATAGCCTTAGTAAAGGCTTTTCAATATTCTTTTACCCTTTACCATTCAATATTGCGACTATCCCTTCTCTAACCAATATTTTGTATCCTATGCGTTCGTCAGAAATGCCAGGACTGAGCACGTAATTAAATTCAAAATTTCCTTCAGCACCCAACGTTGTATGAAAACAATAAAAGCTCAAGCCTTGCTGATGTTCAAAAAAACGGGCTACTTCGTGCAGGTGGGTGGAAAGAATCAGAATGTGTTGTGGATGTTTCAGTAAACCTTCTACAATAGCTTTGGTACATTCATACGCATCGTGCACGTTGGTTCCTTTAAATAATTCGTCCATCAGTACAAGCTGAGAGCCGCTTTGGGCAACAGACTCGGCAGTTTGTTTCATATTCAGCACTTCGGCCAGGAAGAAACTTTCGCCTTTTAATAAATCATCCTCCACGTGCATATTGGTAATCACTCCTTCGAGGAAACTGATGCGCATTTCATTTGCAGGTACACCCATCCCAAGGTGTGCCAATATTGCTGATACACCCAAAGCCCGCATCAGGGTTGTTTTGCCGGACATATTTGCACCGGTTAATATCATGAAATTTTTACCCGCACTGAAATGTAAATCGTATTGCACGGCTTGGTCCAGCAAAGGATGATACAAACCTTTTGCTTCAAGGCAGACTTCCTTTTCTGGTAATATTTCCGGGAAATTCCAATGATGTTCTACGCTTGCTTTGGCCAGACTGTATAAGGCATCCAGCCGGGCATAATGTTCGATAAGATGCTGGATATTCGCCTTCATTTCTCTGCGGGCATGAAAGCTGAGTTGTGCCACTTCCTTAAATGGGGTATTCGTGTTGATATTGATCAAATCCTTAGTCAGCCTGTGTTCCATCTTTTCTTTCATTGTGTCGAAAGTGTTTTTCAACAGAGATGGTAAAGCCGGTTCTGTATCTGCCAGCTTTACAAATTCGCCGCAACCTTTTAGAAAATCAGACAAATGAGAAATGGAAAACTGGGTAAAATGGTATTCGTTCCGGTTGAATAATTTTTGAAAAACCTTACCATTTAAAAAGCTGAACCCTCCTGGATTGCCTGAATAAGAGTCGGCTGATTCATAAAATTTTTCCAGCATCACAATCGTACCATTGGTGATGAGATGTGGCCATTTCCCTGCATTTTTAGTCCAGAACCGAATAGCATCCTGCTGTTCCTGTAACGCTTCGAAGCTTTGAGGCGCTTTAATCAATTGCCTTTGCAGTACAGCCCGGCCAACGAACGTATTGCAACGGTCGATAAGATTAATAATATTTCCGCCAGTTTCAGTACCTGAAAAAGAAAGGTCTTTTAATGTCCGTTTGCTGTTATGCATATTTATTGATGACTCTGCCATGCAATCATACGACAATAGTCGTATTCAGTCATTGGCCTTATTGAAATATTAAGATGAAACAGCACGCAGTTTCCATAAAAAATTAAAAAAAAGCTTTTTATTTTTTTTAACAATTAAAGGTATTTTTAGTATTTTTACTTTTTTAGATTTGTTTTTTAATTATTTAACATTCTTTTAAAATGAAAAAAACGCTCCTATATTTTCTTTTTGCAATTTCCATTAATGTGCAGGCCCAAAGCCTCGTTGTTGCAACTAATACGAATGAAGTAAACAAAATGCAGCAATTGGCTTCGGATAAGGAAATCATCTATTCAGTACAAGCTTTCAAAGCCAAATCCGAGACATGGGGTTATGATATCCTGGCCAACGGGAAAGTTTATTTTCATCAGTCTGAAATGCCAGGGAAAGATAATGGGCTGGGTTTTGCATCAGAAGCCGACGCACTTAAAGTTGGTAGAAGAATTGTGACGTTGTTAAGAAGTCCGGTGAGTGTGCCTTCTCTCACAGCAGGAGAATTGCAAAAAATGGGCATCCGTTAATCGTCATTTACTCATTCAACTAAAAATTATTATTCATGTCGAAATACTGCTTAACAAAATTATTATTGGTTGGCTGTTTGTTGATTGCTTTTTCTTCGAAGGCTCAACTGCCCGTATGTAATATAATTTATGGCAAAACATACAGCCTGACGGCTCAGGATTCAATCTATAATTATAACCCTGGTCTGCCGGTTTCGTCTACTAACCCTGTTGGTAATACCATTAAAATACCCGATGGTTCCTACGGATTGACCGTTTCGCCGGTTTTGGGCAGTAGTGTTACTACGCTTACTTTCTATAGCGTTGACTCAGCGTCTCACAATTATATTTATTATAATCCATCTACCTCAGCATGGGTAAATACAGGCCATTCGACAGGTTCGGCACCCGCAGTGAATATTGCGGCAGGTGGTGGTTATATCTACAGTCTTGTCGGCGCTACCGGACAGGTATATAAGTATGACGGGACCAGTAGTGGAACACTTTTGACAACGGTTTCAGGGTTTAGCAGCGCAGCGGGTGCTGCACCTTATGATTTGCTGGCAGATTGCGAAGGGAACTGGTATGTTTTTAATCAGTCAGGAACCTCGCCATTTTTCAGACAATATAATTCTTCGGGTATTTTAGTTAAATCATGGGTCTACTACAATCCGCTTGGATTAACTGTTTCTGCAGGAGCCGGATTTGCTATTTTCGGAGATAAACTCTTCACTGATGACAGGCTTAGTGATGGTGTTGCCAGTTATCAACTGGGTTTTGATACTTTGACTTTATTGAGTAATACTTCAGTTGGGAAAAATTTAAATGATGACCTGGGAAGCTGTGCCGGGGCGATTCTTACCAAACCTGAAATATTAGTTACAGAATCAGCCAACAATGTTTGTTTAGGGGCTTCGGTTACTTTTACTTCCAAAACATTGGGTGGAGGGAGCACGCCAACCTACAAATGGTTTGTGAATGGAATTTCTGCAGGCAGCACAGGGGATTCATATACTTATATCCCGGCTAATGGAGATAAAGTCTCTTGTA
>DLGS01000010.1 GCA_002482815.1 Bacteroidetes bacterium UBA7688 | reverse complement strand
CACAATATCACAATCACATTGCCAGAACTCGCGGTTACGACCTTTCTGTGGACGGTCTGCACGCCATACAGGCTGCATTTGGTACCTGCGGAAAGGAAAATTCAATTCGTTCTGGTGCATCACCACGTAGCGTGCAAAAGGGATGGTAAGATCGTAGCGCAAAGCTCGCTCCGTAAGGTTTACATCATTTTTTCCCTGCAATACATTTTCCAGCGCAGCACGGGTTTTTTCATGTTTGTTGGCATCATTCAATCCATTGTTCAACACTTTAAAAATCAAGCGGTCGCCTTCATCACCATATTTTCCCATAAGGGTTGTGAGGTTTTCCATGCTGGGCGTTTCAATTGGTTGGAAACCGCATTGCTCAAATATGTTGCGTAAGGTAGATAGTAAATATTGACGTTTGCGAACTACATCAGGAGTGAGGTCGCGTGTGCCTTGCGGTACAGATGGTTTGGACATGTGGCAAAAATAATGGTTAATGCTTAATTTTGGCGCTTAACGGTACTTCTCAATGATTTTGTCGCAGGTTCTTTCAATGAGCTCATAAACCGGTAAATAGCCGCTTTCGTCTCCAAACCAGGGATCGGGTACAGATTCAGTGCTTCCTTCGTTTAATTCGCCCAGAAAGATTTTTACTTTGCTCATGTCTGCGTCAAATCCGGCAATCTCATTCATATCGTCATAGACATCCTGGGCCAGCGCCAATATCAGGTCATATGTTTCCAGGTCTTTTGGAATAAATCTTCGGGCTCGCTGTGCAGAAATATCAATGCCTTTAGAATGGCATATTTTTTGGGAAAAGCGATGCGGTGCTTCGCCAATATGATATTGGTTTGTACCGGCAGAATCCACCTGCCAATCTAATCCGGCCTTATCAGCCTTGTGTTGTAATATGCCTTCTGCTATGGGTGAGCGACAGATGTTGCCAAGGCAAACCATTAGTATTTTCATTTGTTTTGATTGTTTTCTGATGTATATCCTGTGCTATCTGTTTCTAAAATCTTATTCTCATTATATGGGTAGAGGTTTCCATTTTTTGTATAGAATTTGTAATTATCCACACTGAAATTCTCTTTGCCAATATTATTCATAAGGCTGAAAGTAAATGTATTTGAATAAATATTTTGTGGCTCAAAGATCCATTCTCTCTTCCAAAGTGGATCGTACTTAAATTGAATTTTCATAACAGAATCTGCACGCCAAAATAACGTGTCATTACGACCGCAATTGCCAACCATTTTATCATTAATATAAACATCTACATTTTGCATGAAATTCCCGTTGACTGCAGATGCATTTTCGCTATTATTGATAATCGTAATTAATTTCTGAGGTGAACCTGAATTATACATTTCGTTTACTCTGCAAAAATTACTCATTGAAAAGATACTTTTTATAATTATTGTATCCTTCCGTTGAGTCCACATCCCTGAACAGTAGGAATGTTCAACGCCAATACTTGTGAATGCTCTATACTTATAATCGAATTTAAAAGTGCTGTCAGAGTTTAACGTCAGCGTTTTATATTCATAACTAGGGACTTCAACAACTTTTTTCTTCGAAGATTTATAGGAATAACCTGATATGATACGACCTGTATAATTTGCACTATCCTGACCTTTTAAAATTAATGGTAAAAAGATAGTTGCTAATATGAGTTTTACTCCTGGCATTTAATAAAGATAAAAAAAGCGCTGCAAAACTTGCAGCGCTTCCGGTTTTAATATTCAGCAGGATTATTTTTTCCATTTGATAGTACACCCAATGGCTTTGGTTTCCTGCAATGTAACAGCATTGCCATCTTTCAATTGGTTAATAGCCTGCTCTACGTAATTTTGTGTAACAGCATTTGCTTCTTCCCAATTATCATCGATAGCACCAATGTATTGTACAATTTTCTTTCCGTTCAGATTCTGGATTAAATAAACATGAGGTGTGCGTACTGCGCCAAACTGTTTGGCAACTGCTTGTGTTTCGTCGTGCAGGTAAACAAAAGGATAGCCCTTTTCTTTAGCCCGTTCTTTCATTTTAGCATAAGAATCGTCCGGCGCTGCTTTGGCATCATTCGGGTTGATGGCCACAACCGGATATCCAAAGGCTGAATATTTCAAATGTAAAGCAATGATGCGTTGTTCATAAGCCTTGGCATACGGGCAATGATTGCAGGTGAAAATGACAATATAGCCTTTGGCATCAGGAATAGTGCCCAGTGAAACAGTATTTCCATCTACATTTTTTAACTGGAAATCGGTGACTTCAGACCCTGGCTTGTAGCCCTCCTGGGCATTGGATGTTATAATAATGCTGCACAAGGCAATCATTGCTGCGAATAGTTTTTTCATAATTTATCTGTGGTTAATAATAAAAGACTCAAGGTCATTTTTGGTGGAAAAATAAGATTCTTTAAAACTGAGTTTTCGTCCCTTCTGATACAGGAAGGTTGCAGGAATACTGCCTTCCCAGGAGGGTTCTAATTGGTTGATCCAGACATTAGGGTCGCCACCTGCAAATAGATGGGTTTCGATGTCGATTTTCTTTTTATCTAAAAATGAATTCAGTTGCTGCAAATCAGCCCGTGCATCAAGGCTCATCAAAATAAATTTCACCGGCTTGTCCTTCATCTCTTTGCTCAGCGCTTTGAAATGCGGCATTTCCTTTATACACGGCCCGCACCAGGTTGCCCAGAAATTGACCACATACAAAGTGTCATTTTCCTGCAAGACCCTTTGCTGAAATTGTTCCAGCGAATAAATATCGGCAGTGTTTTTTTGAGCACTTGCCACAAAGCCTGAAAAAAACAATAGGATGAATAGCCAGCGCATAAGGAGATCAAATATTTCTGATTACTCAAATATAGTCTCCAAATGAAAGCAAGCCTTATTTTTTCAATTTTTTAAGGGAAAAGAAAATGCTCAGCCCAGGTTTGCCGCATTAATCATTACGCATTAAACATTACTTTTGCGCAAGCTATGGAAGACTTTGAACAGCGTTGGATTAACGTTGAATTTCTGATGATGGACCGCTTTGGAAAAAAGCCGGATATGGAAGGCATGCTTTACCTGATTGGAATTAATGAACTTGGCGCCTTTCCTGAGAATAAAAATTTTACAAAAGAACAAAAGCAAGACCTGATGCATATTGCTGTTTGCAAGTTGCTCAGCCAGGTAGGCATTTTTGTGCTGGATAAATATGATGACGAAGGCTGGCCACATTACATGCCTACAGGCGTAGAGGCTCCTTCTGAAATGAAAGATCAGGAGCAACTTTTACGGGAATGTATTGTCCGGTATTTTGAATTATAGAGAATGGGCATCGTATTCAGGCAATCTATCAAGACAACCATTATAACTTTTTTCGGTGCTGCTTTAGGTGGCATTCTGCTGATTGTTTCTACCAATGTGATGGAGAAACAGGATTTGGGTTTTGTGCGAAACCTGCCCAGTCAAGCTGTAGTGGCGAGTTTCTTTCTGCTGGCCGGCATGGGAAATACCTTGTTTTTTTTTCTGCACCGTTTTGATGAAGAAGCCATTAAGGAAAGGAAATCCGTGTTGATGTCCGTTTGTTTTTTGGTTCCCCTGGGAATTTATGTGCTCACTATGATTCCTTACTTTTTGTTTACGGATTATTGGCTGCATCATTTCCAGGCACAGGATATTGCCATCATGAAGCAATATTATCTTTGTTTCCCGCTTTTTACTTTGTTTAACCTTACAATGATGCTTTTAGAAGCTTTTCTGAATGCCCATGCCAAGTCGGCGCAAGTAAGTTTTGTAAGGGAAATAGTCATCAAGGGAATGAATTTTGTGCTCTTTATTTTGTTTGGTTTTGGCCTGCTTACATTCAGCACATTTGTTTATTGCTTTGTATTTGTCAATTTGTTCTCAGCATTGATTTTGCTTTTTATGGCAAAAAAAATCGACGATTTCAAGTTTTCATTGAACTGGAGTCTCCTCACAAAAAAGGAGTACCACGCTATTTTTATTTTCGCAGGTTTTCATGCCTTAATGGGTATTTCGGGAACATTAATGGGATTTCTGGACGGGCAATTATTAACTATTTACGATAAAAACGGATTGGCTTCCGTTTCCATTTATACCAATGCGGTATTTATTGCGACTCTGATTTCAATTCCCTTTCGTGCAATGAGTGCTCCGGTCAATGCAGATATCAGTCGGGCTTATGCACAAAATCTGCATGAAAAAGTGAAAGACTCTTATTCCCGCTCCGGCCTGAATATTTTTATCGCCTCTGTCTTTATGTGTGTGTTGATTTCCTGCAATTTGCATAATGCATTGGCCATCATGCCGAAAGGCTATGAAGCAGTTTTCGGTGTGACCTTAATTATGTTAATCGGAAGGTTGGTGGATAGCGCAACCGGTTTGAATGATCTGGCGCTGAATATGTCACCCTATTACAAAATCAATTTTTATCTTTCTGCAGGAATGGTTCTCCTGATGATTGTGCTGTTTCGTGTCTTAATCCCACCTTTCGGTGTTTATGGAGCTGCCTGGGTTTTTTCCATTGCCCTTACTGCTTTCAATCTTGCAAAGACTTATTTTGTCTGGAAGAAAATGGATTTACATCCTTTTTCTAAAGGTACCCTGACAACATTTTTCATCGGTGCATCCGTAATGGCCATGGTGTTTTTTATACCAAAATTTCCGAACCCCTACATTGATGCTGTATTGAGAAGCGGCCTAATTGCTTTTCTTTTCATTTGCTTCGTTTTTTGGTTGAAGCCCAGCAAAGACATCAGCCATTATGTCAACGAAACCCTGAAAAAGAAAAAGTTGTTTTAGCATAGGCCAAAACAACTTTTCAAAAAGGATTTTTTTAATTTTTATCGCAATCTATCCACCGATTTTATCAGTGCTTCGTCTTTGCGGATGCCACTTAGCGCAAGCAATAAAAACACAATCACAATTACCGGAATAATAGGGCCAGGTAAAGCAAAATTATCGTTGGTGGCCGGAGGAACAGCATTTTTGAAATTTTGAATCTTCATCAGCATCACCGCAATAAATCCTATGGAGGACAGAATACTGATCCAGGCCATTCCTTTTTGTCGTTTCCTGTTTTTAAACATAAATATCGCTACCATTGGCATCAGGGTCATCAGCGAAGCCAGAATAAGCAGCATGTATTCGTTTTTGGCACCCATCAATGAAGACGTTGAAGCGCCGGCGGGAGTGTAATGATACAAGGGAAAAATAAACAAAGCTGCACTGATGAATGCTGCTAAAAATAACCAGATGGATTGAACGCGTTGAATCATTTTCTTTGTTTTTAATGAAGATGGAAAAATTAATTAATCATATCGTTGCCAAAATAAGACCTCAGGACCTCAGGAACCACAATACCTTCCGGTGTCTGGAAGTTTTCGAGCAGGCATGCCATAATGCGCGGCAAGGCCAATGAGCTGCCGTTTAAGGAGTGTGCTAATTGTGTTTTCCCTTCTGCATTTTTATAACGGATCTTGCAACGGTTGGTCTGGAAGCTTTCGAAATTGCTCACAGAACTTACTTCCAGCCAGCGTTCCTGAGCAGCGCTGTAGACTTCGAAATCGTAGGTGAGTGCAGAAGTGAAACTCATATCGCCACCACAAAGACGCAAAATGCGGTATTCAAAACCCAGGCTTTGCAATAATTTTTCGACGTGCTCCACCATTCCTTCCAATGCTTCGTAGCTTTTGTCTGGATGCGTGAATTGTACCAGTTCCACTTTGTCGAACTGGTGCAGACGGTTCAGTCCGCGTACGTCTTTTCCATATGAACCGGCCTCTCTGCGGAAACATGGTGTATACGCCGTCATTTTGATGGGCAAATCCTGTTCGGCAGTAATCGTATCTCTGTACAGGTTGGTTACCGGCACTTCGGCTGTTGGGATAAGGTAAAAATTGTCTTCTGTTGCGTGATACATTTGTCCTTCCTTGTCTGGCAACTGACCGGTACCGTAGGCACTTGCTTCGTTGACCATAAAAGGCGGATAAACCTCGCCATACCCTGCAGCGGTATTATAATCGAGGAAATAAGAAATCAGAGAACGTTGCAGTTTGGCGCCCTTACCAATATAAACAGGAAAGCCGCTACCGGTTATCTTATTGCCCAGTTCAAAATCAATCAGGTTGTATTGCGTTGTCAGTTCCCAGTGTGGTAATTTTTTTGCATTAAGATTCGGGCGAACACCACCAGTGCGAACTGTTTCATTCTCTTCAGGTGTTTTGCCGAAAGGCACAGAACTGTGGGGTAGATTCGGCAGTTTTATCAGCAATTCCATTTGCTCATTTTCCAGCGCCGCAAGTTTGTTGGCTATTTCTTTCGATTCTTCTTTTCTTCCCGCTACTTCAGCTTTTATTTGCTCAGCTTCTTCTTTTTTCCCTTGTCCGATTAAGATGCCAATATTCTTCGCAGCCGAATTATTTTCAGCTGCTATTTTATCGTTTTGTACCTGGATATGACGACGTTGTTCATCGAGAGAAATAATAGCCTCAACGATTTCCGGCTCCTTAAAATTTTTCTTTTTAAGACCATCCAATATCAGGTCTTTATTCTGTCTGAAAAGTTGTAGCGTAAGCATTTGTTGTGTTTTGTAAGGGCAGCAAAGATAAGCGTTTCGTCCCCTCAGCCCAATTCATTTATTTATTCAATTGTTTTTTTGCCAAACAGTTTTTCACCTGCTTCAATGCGCACCTGCAACCTGTTTTCGGCCGGTGGAATAGGGCAGGAATAACCTTCTTTGAAGGCACAATAAGGGTTGTAACACTTATTGAAATCAATGACGAGTTTGCCATTTTGTATGTCAGCAATGCTGAGGTCAATGTAACGGCCACCGGCATAAGTCGTTTCATAATTCGTCAAATCATTGAAGGGCAGAAACAAGTGATTTTTATGTTCCTCCTGTTGCATCAGGCTTACATTCTGGTAGATATTCAGCCTGTATTCTATTCCTTTCAAGGTAAAAACAGCGACACCAAACGAGCGGTAAACCTGTTTTTTTCCGCTATGGGTTTCCATGTCGAAATCCGGATTTTCGGAAACGACCAATAATGTCGCCTGCACCCGATATTCCTTATTGGGCGCATAAAAACGCAAAAAGCCGGTATCCTTACCTTTCAGCGGACTTCGGGCTTCTTTTATAAAATCTTCTTTGTAATGCTTGCGGAAAATGGCAATGCTGTCATTATACGTTTTCTTCTGTGCTGATGTTTCTGTGCAAATTGCCAGAATGCATGCCAGAAAAGTCAAAAAATTTTTCATTGCACAAAGATGCTTTAAAAAAAGTATTCTTTGGAGAGTTTGAAAATCAACATTTCAAATCTTTTAGGTAAAGTTTAATTTACAAAAAGTAATGAATACTTTACATTTTGGAAAATAATCCCTACTTTTGTATTAAAATTTATTGTATGTCACACTCTTTATTATTGCCACATCGGTACAAAAGAATTGGCTGGTGGCTTTTTGTTCCGTCCCTCTTATTGGGCATCTTTGTTACCACTAATTTGTATGAATTGCCGGAATTGAATGCGCCTATGTTTTCCCTCCTTCCTGAATACTCCCAGGATAAGTTTGCCAGAACAATATGGTTTATTGATACGAATTTAACGCACACGATTGTAGGGGTGCTGTTTATTGTCAGTGCATTAATGGTTGGATTCTCAAAAGAGCAAAATGAAGATGAATATATTGCCAGGTTGCGTTTATCGTCTCTGCTTTGGGCAGTATTGTTCAATTACATTTTGCTGCTCCTGTCTTTTATTTTTGTGTATGGTTTTGGGTTTTTTACGGTGATGCTTTATAATATGTTCACCGTATTACTACTGTTCATTTTCAGGTTTCAATATTTGTTGTATCGTTCCAAAACTGCCCTTGCGGATGAAAAATAGAATAAAAGTAGAACGTGCCATACACAACCTGACACAAGAGGATCTGGCAAAAAAAGTGGGGGTCAGCCGGCAAACGATTAATGCGATGGAGGCCAACAAATATGTGCCATCTACTGTTTTGGCGCTCAAAATCGGACGCATTTTCGGAAAACAGGTAGAAGAAATTTTCGAATTGGATGAGGGTGACTAAGACAATTCACTATACCAACATTATCATAAAATATACCTTCTCACATTCCGGCATCTTATCTTTGTTTCTTTTTTTATAATTAACCGGTATACGAAATGAGTAAAATGGGCAAAGTGTTGGTAGCTATGAGTGGCGGTATTGATAGTACCGTTACAGCGCTGATGCTTCACCAGCAGGGTTATGAAGTGGTAGGCATTACCATGAAAACTTGGGATTATGCCGTATCAGGCGGCAGCAAAAAGGAAACAGGTTGCTGCAATCTGGACTCTTTTAATGACGCGCGACAGGCAGCTGTAGAACATGGTTTTCCGCATTATGTATTCGATATCCGCGAAGAATTCGGGTCCAGTGTGATTAATAATTTTGTAGAAGAATATATGGCCGGCCGCACGCCTAATCCTTGTGTGCTGTGCAATACGCATATCAAATGGGCAGCATTATTAAAGCGTGCCGATGCCCTCGGATGTGATTTTATCGCCACGGGCCATTATGTAAAAGTGCGCCAGGAAAATGACCGTTACATCCTTAGTAAAGCTAATGATCTGACCAAAGATCAGAGCTATGTGCTGTGGGGATTGGGTCAGGAATGCCTGAGCAGAAGCATTTACCCCTTAGGCGATTTGCTGAAAACAGAAGTGCGCCAGATGGCTGCCGATATGGGATATGTTGATTTGTCGAAGAAAGCCGAGAGCTACGAAATATGCTTCGTACCGGACAATGATTACCGTGGTTTTCTGAAAAGACAAAATCCTTTATTGGAATCTGAAGTGGAAGGTGGCGATTTTGTATTGACAGATGGTACCAAAGTGGGCAAACATCGCGGATACCCTTTTTATACAATCGGTCAGCGAAAAGGCCTGGATATTGCCTTGGGAAGGCCCATTTTTGTGACTAAAATTGTACCTGAAACCAATACTGTTGTGCTGGGTGATATCGGCGATCTGCAGCAGGGTAGTATGTTGGTCAGCGGCCTGAATATGGTAAAATATGCGAGTATTCCCGATGGGATGCGCGCCACTACCAAAATCCGTTATAAAGACCCGGGAACCGAAAG
>DLGS01000238.1:2732-9207 GCA_002482815.1 Bacteroidetes bacterium UBA7688 | reverse complement strand
ATTGGAAGGCTCTTCCTGCACCCACAGCCATTCTGCTTTCTTGTATTTCTTCTGTAAAGCTTCGAGTTGTTTTACCGGCAAAGGATAAATTTGTTCCAGACGAACAATCGCAACATCCACATTTTTATCTGCCAGTTGTTTTTCGCTCAGGTCGAAATACATTTTACCCGTACACAGTAAAACACGTTTTACTTTATCTGCTTTTTCGATGCTTGCATCATCAATCACTTCCTGGAAACCACCTGTTGCAAATTCTTCCAGAGAGGAGAAAGAACGCACGTGGCGCAGGTTGGCTTTTGGTGAGAAGTTCACCATTGGCTTGCGGAATTCCCATGTCAACTGGCGACGCAGGGCGTGGAAAAAGTTAGCTGCAGTCGTAATGTTGGTCACTACGATATTATTCTCAGCACTCATTTGAAGGAAACGCTCCGGACGTGCATTAGAATGCTCCGGTCCGCCACCTTCATATCCGTGAGGCAACAACATCACCAAACCATTCATAGCTGCCCATTTCTGTTCGCCGCTGGTCAGGTACTGATCAATGACAATTTGTGCGCCGTTTGCAAAATCTCCATACTGGGCTTCCCAAATGGTCAGTGTATTCGGATTGGCCATTGCATAACCGTACTCAAAACCAAGTACCGCATATTCACTCAGCAACGAATTGTAGATAAAAAACTGTGCGTCATTTTTTGCCGCAACAGACAATCTGTTGTATTGTTCATTGTTTGTTTCATCGTACAAAACTGCATGACGATGCGAGAAGGTTCCGCGCTTTACATCTTCACCACTCAGGCGCACATCTTTCCCTTCGGCCAGCAAGGTGGCGTAAGCCAGCAATTCACCGGTTGCCCAGTCAATTTTTCCTTCTGTTTCGAATAATTTTATTTTATCCTGCAGCAATTTATCAATCTTGCGCTGCGGTTTGAAACCAGCAGGCGCTTTCATGATAGAATATAAAATTTGCTTCACTGTTTCTGCAGCAACACCTGTTTCAGGAGATTGCTCAAAATCTTTATCAACAGCTATGCGCAAAGGTTTCCACGCCACGTCAGGTTCCTGGTAACTGTATGGAAGTGGGTTTTGCTTAGCTGCATCGAGGCGGGTTTGCATATCGTCCCACAAAGATTTTTCTAAATCTTTAGCCAGGTTTTGCGCTTCTTTATCTGCATTATTCAATAAAAATTCTGCGTAGATGTCGCGGATATTTTTATGTTTTTCGATGATACCATACATATTTGGCTGGGTAAACTTTGGTTCATCACCTTCATTGTGCCCAAACCTGCGGTAACACACCATATCTATAAACACATCATCATTGTATTTCTGACGATATTCAACAGCCAAAGAACATGCTCGAACTACCGCTTCCGGATCGTCACCATTAACATGCAATACCGGTACCTGAACCATCGCAGCAATGCTCGTACTGTAATCGGAAGACCGGGCATCCGTAAAATCAGTTGTAAAACCTACCTGATTATTAATCACAAAGTGAATGCTGCCACCATTGTTATAACCTTCCAATTTGCTCATCTGAAGCAACTCATATATAATGCCTTGCCCTGCTACTGCTGCGTCGCCGTGAATAAGGATAGGCAATACTTTTGCGTACTCATTATTGTACAAATCATCGGATTTGGCACGGGCGAAACCGGCAACAATTGCATTTACCGTTTCAAGATGCGAAGGGTTCGGCGCTAATTGCAAGCGGATTTTTTTGCCGGAAGGCGTAGTGGCATCGGTGCGGATACCCAGATGGTATTTTACATCACCGCTACCCATTGTTGCGTCTTCAGGAATAACACCTTCAAACTCGGAGAAAATCTGGTCGTAACTTTTGCCCATTGTATTAGCCAGTACATTCAGACGGCCGCGATGTGCCATCCCGATAACCACCTCCTGCACACCTGCTTCGGCAGATTGGTTGATGATAAAATCGAGTGCCGGAATCGTGCTTTCGCCGCCATCCAGTCCAAAACGTTTTTGCCCGATATATTTCATGTGCAAAAACTTCTCGAAAGTAACCGCTTCGTTCAGTTTTTCCAGTACACGGCGACGGGTTCCCTGTGCAATAGGTTCCAGCATCAGTTCTTCGTAGCGCTGACGTACCCAATGTTTTTTCTCACTGTTATTGATATACGTATATTCAATACCAATGTGACCGGTATATATTTTTTTAAGCTTTGCAATAATTTCCGCCAAAGTTGCATTGGGCAAACCGATGAAGTTTCCGGCAGCGAAGTTGGTATTCAAATCAGCATCGCTCAGGTTGAAATCATTGAGGTCCAACTCGGCATGCCTGTTTTTGCGCGGGCGTATAGGATTCGTGTCCGACAATAAATGTCCGCGGCTGCGATACCCGTATATCAGTTTAAAAACAGAAAACTCTTTGGTCAATTGCTCAGAGCTGGCAACCGGAGCCGATTTAGCTGTCGTTGCACTGCCATTTGTACGTCCTGAAGCATAATCAAACCCTTCGAAAAACTTCTTCCATTCAGGATCGGTTGCAGTTGGGTTATTCGTGTATTCGTTATAAAGCGCTTCTATATAAGATGGATGCGAACTGCTTAGGTAAGAAAAATCTTGCATTGCCTTTGAAAAATCAAAAATTGGGTTGAAAAATAATGCTGACACCTTTATAATAAGGCATCGAGCAAAGATAATCAGTTAAACAATAAAAAATTACCCAAAATTGACACCCTATACTTTTTTTGCAATCTCTGCTTTTCAAGGGCATCAAAACTGAAAAACGAACCGCATTGCCCTGCTTCTTTCCTAATTCTATCTATACCAGGTCATGATTTCTTAAACATTTCTTAGGTATACATTGCTTTACTTTGCAGCTTCGTATCAGACAAACAATTATGAAATTAGAACAATATATCGGCCAGCAAATATCCTTTTCTCCCTCAAAAGCAGGCAACTGGCTGGAATTTACCTTAGACCATATTGAAAAAGGCCATGCTAAAATCAGCCTGACTGTCCGTCCGGAGATGACCAACCCTTACAATAATATCCACGGCGGCATGATGTCGCTGGTAATAGATGAGTGTGTGGGCTGGGCGGTCATCAGTCTCGAGAGCGAATCCCATTACACGAGCATGAACCTGAATGTCGATTTTTTGTATGCCATCAAAAGCGGCGACCGTTTGCGTGCAGAAAGCCGCGTGGTGCGCTCCGGCAAAAAAGTCATCAATGTGGAATGCTCGGTATTTGATATGGAAGACAGGATCCTGGCCAAAGCTTCCAGCAATTTGATTGTCACCAATATGAAGATTGGTTAGAATAAAAAAAGAAAGAACTTACATTTGCGCTCAGTGAAATAAAAACACAAACTCTCTTTTTAATTATCCATTATAAATTATTAATTCAATAGATTATGTCCGCAAAATTTTACGAACGCCTTGGTACAGAACTTCAGGAAATTGAAGCTGCAGGCCTGCTTAAAAAAGAAAGAATTATCGAATCGGAACAAGGAGCCGAAATTATTGTTAACGGTAAAAAAGTATTGAACTTTTGCGCCAACAATTACCTTGGACTTTCTTCTCATCCAAAAGTGCTGGCTGCTGCCAAAGCTACCATCGACCATCGCGGATACGGTATGAGCTCTGTACGTTTCATTTGCGGAACGCAGGACATTCATAAACAACTTGAAGACAAACTTTCTGCCTTTTTAGGAACTGAAGATACCATTCTTTATGTGGCTTGTTTTGATGCAAACGGTGGTGTGTTCGAACCCTTATTGAACGAGGAAGATGTGATTATTTCTGATGAACTGAACCACGCTTCCATCATCGACGGTGTTCGTTTGTGCAAAGCAAAACGTGCGCGTTACAAGAACAAAGACATGGCAGAACTGGAAGCGCAACTGATTGCGCACAAAGATGCCCGCACCCGCCTTATCGTTACCGATTCTGTTTTTTCAATGGACGGAACGATTGCCGAACTGGACAAAATCTGTGACCTTGCCGATAAATATGATGCCCTTGTAATGATTGACGAGAGCCATTCTTCAGGCTTTATGGGTAAAACCGGCCGTGGTGTGCACGAAGCCTGTGGTGTAATGGGTCGTATTGATATCATCACCGGAACTTTAGGAAAAGCACTTGGTGGTGCATCAGGCGGATTTACCAGCGGTAAGAAAGAGGTAATTGAAATGTTGCGTCAGCGCAGCCGTCCTTATTTGTTCAGCAATACCGTTGCTCCATCTGTGGTGGGTGCTTCTATTGCCGTGCTGGATATGCTGAGCGAAACAACTGAATTGCGTGACAAACTGGAAAGCAACGCGCATTATTTCCGCACCAAAATGACCGAAGCGGGTTTTGATATTAAACCAGGCACCCACCCTATTGCACCGCTGATGCTGTATGATGCAGTATTGGCGCAGAAGATGGCTGCGCGCATGCTCGAAGAAGGCGTTTATGTAATTGGTTTCTTCTTCCCGGTAGTACCAAAAGGGCTGGCCCGTATCCGTATACAAATTTCAGCCGGCCACGAGCAACATCATCTTGATACAGCCATTGCCGCTTTCATTAAAGTAGGTAAAGAACTGGGCGTGATAAAATAATTTTTGATTGCTGATTTCAGATTTATGATTGCAGCGTTTTTATAAAATCCCCGGACGGTTAGTTCGGGGATTTTTTTATTTATTTCTTTTAAACAGGTGCGTTATCCGGTACCAGAAAGAGGGTTTGGACGGTGGAGCTGTTAAATTTTCACTTGGATGACCGCTAGACCATAAACCCACAATTCCTTCTTCTCTTGCACCACCAATTTTTAGCCCATTTGCATAACGTAATGAAATTTCAATACTATCCTTATTTAGTACAACAAATTCGGAAGCTGCACGATTTTTTTCGGCTGAAACTTTTGCTGTTTTATTTTCATACTTCCTCTCAATCTTAAAAAAGAATTGTCCTAATGTATCTGTTTGTGTAATAAATTTAAAACTATCTACAGTTAATGTGACAGTAATATTTTCCACTACCGAATCAGAGTTATTAGTAAGTAATCTTCCTTTTAACCAAATGAATTTATTCAGCGCTGGCGTATTTCCCTTTTTTTCATGTTGTATCGTTTTGGCTTTCATCCGCTGCGCAAATGTTGTGCTTGAAAATGCAGAGAAAAACAACAAACCTGCTGCTATCTTTTTATAAAAATTGGAAATAAAATAACGTGGTTGTTCAACAGGCACTTGCAATGGACGATTCAACTGGTCGTTATTAAATCTGCCGCACAGATTCTTTCCTTCCTGAATGTGCCGGATAATTTCCTCATCCTCCATTTGTGTAAAATCTGTAACAACATTCTGGCAGGCACCACAAAACCTTCCATGCTCCGCAGCCGTCATCGCCTCCCAATTTTCGTGGCAGGGAGAAGGGATAGAAATTTGGATGGGTTGCTTTGACTTCATAAAGACATTTAAAATTAAGGAAAATAAAAATCCCCGAACGATGTGTTCAGGGATTTTATAATTGTTCAATAAAAAATGAATTGTGCTTAGTGCATCACACTGATGGCTTTTACAATACGGCTGCCATCTGTATGCTGAACGTTCACAAAATAGTTTCCGGCGGGCAGTTGTCTGGTATTGATAGTGCCGGTATAATTGGATTGTGCACTATGCGTTTCCTGCTGCCAGATATGCCCTGCAATGTCGTATACTACAATGCTAAAGTTTTGCGGACTGAGTGAGTTAACGGCAATCGTACATTCTTCGTTTGCCGGCACAGGATAGACGCTTACATCTGTATTTGCCATCTCATCTTCTTCAATTGAAGTTGGTGTTTCGGTGTAATGATAGCGTTTCAGGTAATCGTCTTTTTTGTAGTAAAAGAAGCTGCCGTCTGAATGATCGTCAACAGTGCGTGTAAGCTGATGGCTGCCATTGTAGGTGCTACGGTTACGCTTGGTGGTATAATCTCCGATTGTGTAATCGTAATCTGTATTAACAAAACTTAATCTGTCACCGCTTGCATTATAGGTACTTGTTTCGTTGCTAAGACTAAACCAGCTGGCTGTAGCTGGGATGTACTCCTCAATTGAGAAGGTTAGCACTCTGTCTGCCGCATCGTAACTTACTTTATACCTGCCTACTACCTGCCAGGCAGCCGATATCCATCTGTAATAATTATAAAAGGTAATCTTGCCTGTTGTATTATGTGTAAAATCGAAACTACGGTCTTCATTCACCCAGGTGCTGCTGGCTGAATTCCATAATTGATTAATGATTTGTGTATAACGATCTGAAGCATCATACGTATTGAGTGTTTTCAAATCGTTGACATAAGCAGAACTTGCCGGTTTCCAGGTTTGGTAAATTACAGAAGCAATCTTGCCCGATGCAGTGTAGGTGGTTGTGGTCTTCGTTTGTTTTACCAATGCACTGACACCAAAATCAAAGAGCTCGTATTCACGGGTCAGTTCCCGCTCTGATGCATCATAGGTGTAGGTATATTTAGTGTTAGTGATC
>DLGS01000238.1:1401-2707 GCA_002482815.1 Bacteroidetes bacterium UBA7688 | reverse complement strand
ATACAGCATTAGCGATATCCCAAAGCTGTTCTGTAGCTGTAAGAACACTTCCTGCGCTATTGTAAGTGTTTATTGAATTTGAAACGTTTTCCCAGACACCGGTAGTTTTGATCCAATCTTCCGATTTAGCGGTCAGCAATCTGTTCGCAGCATCATAAGTGTTGGTAGAGCGATATGTATTAATCCAGGTATTGGAAATAACATCCCAGTCCTGATACAGCTGACCTGTAATATTAAATGCTGCATCATAGGTGTTTTGCACGCGACTTGCAGGGGCATAGTCGCTGGTCCCTACATCTAAAGTGCTATCCAGCTTAGATGCGGTATAGTTGCCACTGAGATAGGCAGCAGTTCTTGTATTGATGAGAAAGTACTTGTTTGCCCCTTTATCGAAAGCATAAAGTTCTTTTCTATCATAAAATAGACTATCGTCATAATCTACCTGATAGCAGGTTCTGCCCCCGGAATAAGAGAAATGACTGGAATCCTGCGGAACAAAATTAGCGCCATCGAATATCAATGCAACCCTTGACAATAAAGGTTCGCCGGCTGCTGTTGTTTTAGCGGTCCTGGTTGTTTTGGCTGCAGGCACAACACTTTCATGCAGGCGGTTTTTTTTCAGCACCTGCATGTTTTTCAACAGTTCAGGTGAAAGTTTCATTTGAGCATTTGCTGCAGGATTATTGCCGAGCATTAAAGCAACACATCCAATAAAAAGTAGAGAAAGTTTCATAATCTGGTTATTTTAAAATGTAAGGACAAGCATTCGCTTTGCGATAATAAAATTATGTATAATCGGTGGTATTACATATTCTTAATCGCCCAAGGGTAGAAAATAATCGTTGAATGGAAAGGATGGCTACCTCTGTCAGATTAAAAAAACTATCTATTTAGTAATCTTTTAAATGTCAGTAGATCTTAAACTATACATATCTTTGGGATCCAAACCGATAATGCGTATGAATCTCTTTTACATTTCCGTAAGGAAGGCAACTTGTATGCTTTTCTTATTCCTTTTGACAGCCATTGTCTCCAAAGCTCAAAATATCCGCACCATTGCAGGGGCTGGCACTTCGAGTTATAGCGGAGATGGAGGACTGGCAACATTAGCGGAACTGGGGCAGCCGGTAAGTGTAGCCTATGATGCTTCAGGAAATGTTTATATTTCAGATCAGGGCAACCACCGGATCCGTAAAATAACATACAGCACAGGTAATATTTCTACTGTTGCCGGAACAACTACTTCTGGTTACAGTGGTGATGGTGGCTTAGCTACTTCAGCTCAATTATATTACCCTTCGGGAAT
>DLGS01000238.1:0-1359 GCA_002482815.1 Bacteroidetes bacterium UBA7688 | reverse complement strand
GGAATAGCTGTTGATGGTTCAGGAAATATTTATTTTGCGGACCAGTACAACCAACGCATCAGAAAGGTTACTGCCTCAACCGGTATTATTACAACAATAGCAGGAACAGGCACAGCCGGATTTAGCGGAGACGGCGGCGCTGCAACTTCAGCTCAGTTAGACAATCCCGTTGGTGTGGCCTTAGATGCTTCGGGGAACGTTTATATTTCCGACCAATACAATCAGCGTATCCGGAAGATTACAGTGTCTACCGGCAATATCAGTACGATAGCGGGAACAGGTACTTACAGTTTTTCAGGCGATGGCGGAGCAGCAACATCAGCAACATTTCAAAATCCTGCCGGTCTTGAAGTAGACGCATCAGGTAATATTTTCATCGCAGATTTATTCAATCACCGCATCCGCAAAATCACAGCGTCTACCGGTTTTATCAGCACCGTTGCCGGCTCAGGAACAGCAGGTCACAGTGGCGATGGCAGCAGTGCAACTTTAGCAAACATTAACTATCCTACAGATGTTTCCCTCGACGATTCAGGTAATATTTACATCTCAGTACAATACAGTCACCGCATAAGAAAAGTAAGTGCCGCCACTGGTAATATCTCAACTGTTATTGGCACCGGAACAGCCGGCTACGGAGGTGACGGAGGGCCTGCAACCCTGGCGAATATTAATTATCCTACAGGTATCGCATCCGACGCCGGAGGGAATATTTATGTGGCCGACAGGGAAAATCACCGCATCCGTTTTGTGTGCAATTATACTTTTAAACCTACAGTAACCACACCGCTTACTTATTGCGTGGGGGCAACTGCAACAGCACTTACCGCTACCGGAACTTCACTGAAATGGTTTACCAGCCTTACTGCTTATTCGGGCACAACTACAGCACCCACACCCTCTACAGCTACAGCGGGAACAACAAAATATTATGTTGCATCCATTTCACCTTATGGGTGTGAAGGACCGAGAGATTCAATCAGTGTTATTGTCAATGCATTACCTCCGGCACCAGTGGTTACAACGCCGGTTTCTTACTGCACCGGTGAAACTGCTACAGCATTAACAGCTACAGGCACCGGCCTGCTTTGGTATACCACCGCTACCGGTGGAACAGGCAGCAGCACAGCGCCAACTCCCTCGACCACTGCGGCAGGGACAACAATTTATTATGTATCGCAAACATCAACGACCACCACTTGTGAAAGTCCCAGAGCATCCATTACTGTAAATGTTACCAGTTCTGCCTCGGCACCAACTCCCTCGACCACTGCGGCAGGGACAACAATTTATTATGTATCGCAAACATCTACGACCACCACTTGTGAAAGTCCCAGAGCATCCATTACTGTAAATGTT
>DLGS01000324.1:4415-5109 GCA_002482815.1 Bacteroidetes bacterium UBA7688 | reverse complement strand
AATGCCGCATTTAATCTTGCAGGCCCTGCACTTTTCACTTCTTCACCTCAAAGTTTTGTAAGTACCGCTACAACTAAGGGTCGAGTGTTTTGGTCCGGAGGTAGAGATGTTGCAGGGAAAGCTGCACAGGAATATGCTAAAGCAAAAGGGATGACTACTTTGGAGATGACAAATGTGGGCAAAATTCTCGAAAAGATTGAGCAGGTTGTTCCTTACAAGTACACAAAACCATTTTGGGATTTAGCTTCAAGCAGATTTGCTAAAGGAGCAACAGGAGAAGTGCCAGTCTTTCAAAATATTAATGGGGTTAGCTTAGAGAGCACTTGGAAGCGGATTGAGTATGACATATTAAAATCTAATGATGTTAAATTGGATTATTTTTTAGTAAAACCTTAAATCAATAATGTTGTGATAACACTAAAATTATTAAATGATTATTTGAAGTATTCTGGTAACTTGGACGCCTGGAGTAGAGTGAATAGAAATAAAGTTTCGCTATATGATGATTGGATGTTGATTGACAATCTGATTCAAAATTTAAAGCTGATTGAGAATAACTTAGCGAGCGAGAGTTTTATATTGGAAACTAAGAATAAAATATTAGAAAATTGTGATAACTATATCACAATTAGTAAATTTTATAAAATTGCTGGGGTGGGTCCTTTATAGGGGGTAATGTATCAATCTTGTTGGT
>DLGS01000324.1:0-4397 GCA_002482815.1 Bacteroidetes bacterium UBA7688 | reverse complement strand
GGTGGCAGGTTTTGCAAGTATAAAACAATAAATATCAACAATAATTTACGAAAGATTAATCAAAGCGAGAAGGGCAAATGCCTCTCTCGCTTTATTTTTGAGCCTAAAAACACCCTCTAATGCATTCAAAATTCTCCACGTGTATCAAAGTTGTTGGTAAAGTTCTGAAAGGCAATATTGCTAAGGGTTTTGGTTGTTTGATGTTAGCCACGTAGTCTCCCTAAGGGGACTTCCCGCAATAAGCAGGACAGGCAGTGGCATTCGGAGGCGAAATTATTTGCTGGTAAAGAACAATTTTTTATCTTGTGTCAGTTCTTTGAGTGATAGGAATTTCGTAAAAAAAGACAATGGCGCCGCGTGTCCTTTTTAGGCTAAGCGAAAGGCAAAAAAAAAGAGACAACGTGGCCGACGGCTCGCGCACAGAGGCATCCGCACATCTCGCTGCATATGCCTTAGAAGTGGGTGCAGGAGTTGGGGCTTATAATAATTTGATTCTAACAGGAGGTAATTTGGTTAAATTAAATGCTGTAGGTGGGGCATCGGATTTAATATATCAACTTGCAATTAAGGATGCAAAGGATTATAACCCTGTTTCTACTGTTTTCAAATTCTCTTTTAGGTCCTCTGCCAAGTGCAGCTCTTGGATATATGTTTGATGGTAGTTATAATGCTTTAAGTGGATCCAAATCCATTTATAATACTCCATTTTCTATAAAGGGAGTTTCAAGTATTGCAGTTGGAACTACTGCAAATTTTGTGACTGGAAAATTAGGTGAGTTGATTGGAGTTCCTAAACTAAGAGTTGGCACTATAATCCAATGAATAACATGTTTAATTTTGGAACTAATGTAGTTGGTAATAAGTTTTCTGATCAGGTATCAGGTTCAATTCCAAATGATGGTAGTTTGGTGCCAGAGAAAAAATAATCTAAATATAAATTCTGTGAGTAAGACAATGAAAATAATTTTGTTTTGTGGATCGTTTGCAGTTTTGATTTTACTAGGAGAAATGTATCTAAAAAACAATGAAATAAGGATAAAAAAAAATATTAAGATTGGAACTGCTCACATATACAGGATTGATACAAAAACGAGATACGGCCATTTTAGAGTTTGGTATGACTTTAAAATAAGTGAAAAATCTATGGTTTCAACTAATACCATTAGGGATGATTTAAACAAAAGCATATTTATTAAATTAGAAAATCAATCTATTCAAATTGTTTTTGACTCAACTAATCCTAAAAGATATAATGCGCTTTTAATAACTAACGACGATTATTTAAAATATGGAATTAAAAAGTTCTCAAATTAGAATTCGTTTTTGAGTTTGGCTTTAACACCCAAATGAAGCCACTCTATTTCACGAGTGGTTTCAACATTTTTTTTTAATACTTACGATTAATTAAAAACAGGTAGTGTATAAGATTAGGTGTTAAAGAAAAAATGATGTTTATAGAATTGATTTAAAGTAAAATTTTAAAATTAGTATTCAAAACGGGAAGGATAAATATCCTTCCCGTTTTATTTTTTGTGTCAAAAATCGCAAAAAAAAATGGCTGAAACGTATTCAACTTACCCCTCGTGTATCAGATTAGGTGTTAAAGTTTTTTGTAGTGGATGTCGTGCTGATAATGTGATAAAAAACGGCAGAAGTATCAATGATAAACAGCGCTATTTATGTAAGAATTGCGGAAAAAGGTTTATCACGCATTACAGTTATAAAGCCTATCGAATGAACATTACTAGTAAGATTGCCAGACTTACTAAAGAAGGCCTGGGTATTCGTAGTACAGCACGTTATTTAAAGATCTCAACGACTACATTACTGAAACGTATTTTGTTTATAGCATCAAAAATCAAACTTCCCCAGATAGTAATGCATCAACATTATGAAGTAGATGAGATAAAGAGTTTTTTACGAAGGAAGAAGCAGGAGATTTATATTGTTTATGCTTTAAATCGTGTTACTAAAGAAGTAGTTAGTTTTAATATCGGTTCGCGTACGAAGAAGACTTTAAAAGTTGTAAAAGACAGTTTGATCCTATCAGATGCCAAACGTATTTATACAGATGGTTTTCGTTCTTATCTGTATTTGATTTCACGGAGTATTCATCGAAAATGGCAGTATTACACCAATCATATTGAGCGTATGAATCTGAACTTGCGGATACATTTAAAAAGACTAAACCGTCGAACCATTTGTTTCAGCCGTAGTAAGGCTATGCTTGAGGCTTGTCTGAAAATCTATTTTTGGGGCTGAGGTTCGCCGCGTAGTCTCCTGAAAGGGACTCGCGGCAAATTTTCGCCGTTGTTGGTGTTCAGAAATTGTCTTTCACAATTTCCACCAACAACTAAATTGGTAAGAATGGTAAAAAACAAACAAGAAAAAAGAAAGCGGCGCCACCCGTCCTTTTTGGCTTTGCGAAGGCAGAAAAAAAAGAGACAGCTGGCCAACGGCTCGGCTACAGAGCCACCGCACAAATCAGATAGAGCCACAATAAACAAAAATTCTGAAATTACAGGAAATGATGATTACAAACCCGTTGAAATTGGCGACAAATAGGATCAGCCAAATCATAATAGTTATAATAATTGCAATGCATCTTTCCTCCTGTATCACTGGTGGAACACATGGTTCAATTAAAGATTATGAGTATTCAGTATCAAAGTATAAGCTTCAAGATGGGGTAGAAGCTGTTTTAAAGGAGAGCGGCAATATTCAAATAGACACTGTAGTCAACTTTTCAGTAGACGTGACTAGCGGTAAAAATGACACGATTTATAGTGATAGATACAATGATGTAGATAATTATAGAAAGATTTACATATCTGGTAATAGTTACACTTTTCATTACTATGGAGACAAGTCTTATTGGGATAAGTCAAAGACCTCGATGATTTCAATAGTATATGCTTATGATAGTAACGGAAATGGAGGTAGCGCAGGTGATGGGGATTTTTCCTGGTATAAGGCATCTTTAAAGAAAAAGTTGATTAGTGAATTCGAAAATGAATTTATAAAGAAACTTGATCAAAAATTGCAAATTACCCACGCTGATCCCAGAGACTAGGCGTGGTGTACGTTGATTAAATATCAAAGCCGACACGGTAATGGGTAATGTATCAATCTTGTTGGTAGGTGGTATTGCAAGTATAAATCAATCAAAATCAACTGCAATTTTCAAAACAATAATCAATGCGAGAGGGGCAAATGTCTCTCTCGCTTTATTTGATTTAAGCACATCCCGTACCTTAGGGCGTAGATGGTAATGTATCAATCTTGTTGGTGGCAGGTTTTGCAAGTATAAAGCAATAAAAATCAGTAGTGAAGATTTTAGAAAGCAAAAAAGTGAGGTGGATGTTAATCCATCTCGCTAAAAAACTGATGGACTATGGACTGCAAATCGTTGGCTCCTGTAAAACTGTTCCCGATGAACAGTACATTTTTCATGGTTTGCGCTTTGCTGAAATTGCCTGCGCCGCAAATGCCCAATAAGAGGATGGTGTAGAGTTTTTTCATAGTTGAATGTTGAATTATTAAAAATGTCGGAGCACCTGGCGAAAAGATTTGTTCGGATTTATCTTATTCGGAAATTATCGTAAACGATAAAATAGTATTGTCGCTGCTGAATGTTTTGTCATTTTTCATTTCAAATAACCGGTTCAGTCTGTTGCCGGCACAATCGTAAATCCCACCTGCAAATTGGAGTTTGAGTTTCCCTGAAGGCCATGCCTTGTCAGGAATCAATTCAACCCTGTACTGGTCAGGCTGTTGCATTGTGCAGGCTATGCTTTTGCCGGAGCCGTCATATGCAAAGATGTTGGTCAGCGCTGAAGCATGATCCACATCTGTGCAAAATGTTATTGTCAATGGTTCTGTGGAGCCTGATTTAATTTTCCGTGAAATGTGGCAAGGCTTCAGCAACACGTTTTGTTCGGATAATATCTGATACGTATGATGCCCGTTCCCGGCAATTTTTCTACCATAAAAATCGAGCATATTGCTGTCTGCTGTTATCGTGTATTTCTTTTGTTTTTCGAATACCCGGCCTCTATAATGGATCCCGCTTTTTACCCTGCCGGGATGAATCATCAATACCAATAATCGGCCACTATCAAGCCAGAAGCTTCGCTGCCGCCATGTGTCGGGAATTAAATTTCCGTTTTCATCTGACACATGAACATTTTTCCAGGCGGTTTTGTTTTGTCGCATGGCCTGTGTAAATCTTACATGGAAAAACAAAATGTTTTCAGGAATGCTGTCTGATGCCGGATAAATAGCACTGACTTCTGATAAAGGAATAGTGTTGCTCATGTTCTCGCCGGGTATTTCCAAGACTGTGTCCTGGTATCCGGTGGCGCGTAACAGAAATTGCTGACCTGTGGCTAATGGAT
>DLGS01000449.1:2281-2586 GCA_002482815.1 Bacteroidetes bacterium UBA7688 | reverse complement strand
CTACCAGCTGAGCTACTTTCGCATTTTTGTCTTTAAAAAGAACTTTGTGTTATTCCCTTTTGGGATTGCAAAGGTAGAATAAATTTTCAATCCTCCAAATTATTTTGCAAAAAAAGTACACATTTTTTTCAGTAAAATATTGATAGTGTGTTCTTAAAGCCGCGCCAGTCAAGGGTTTTAAAATGTAATAATCCCGGCAAAAAAAAAATAAAAAAGCTGCCTCAATTTTGAGACAGCTTTTAAATAATGGAAAATTGAATTGAATTACGGATTAATTCTTAACAGTTATTTTGTGTGTCTGAATG
>DLGS01000449.1:0-2218 GCA_002482815.1 Bacteroidetes bacterium UBA7688 | reverse complement strand
ACAAATATTGACCCGGAATCATTCCTTTTGTATCGATAGAATAGTGTGTGCCTCCTGCAGAAACAGGAACGGTACTCACTTCCTTACCTGACAAATCATAAAATGAAATTGAAACATTGGTAAGGGAGGAAGATGGCAAAACAATATTTAACTGACCAACAGCCGGATTTGGATAAATAGAGGCAAGTACCTGAGGTATTTCTTTAATGCCCGCAGGGCTTTCAATCCCTTCATAAATCACAAAATCATCAACAGCAGCCTCTACCAATCCATTGCCGGAGGCACCACTTGGAGGCGTTTCTATAGCAAGAAATTTTAATTGCATTTTGGGTGCGGTCGGATAAACTTCAAATGGTTTGAACATTTTTCTTCTCCATTGGAAATCAGACTGATTTGTGTTTTCAACGTCTTTATAAATTACAAGACTCCCTGACGACATCTGAACTCTCCAGATTTCGGAATTAGGGAAATTACCTTTATTATTTCCATACCAACGATAATATTCAACAATAGGATTTTTGTAACCTGTCAAATCGAAGAATGGTGTTAAAACTGTTGTTGTGCCGTTTTTTACACTGGCAGACGAAACGCCTGATGCAGGAGAGGTAGCGTTGCCAGTCACAAGACATTTTCCAAATTGACTGGTATGGTCTTTGCCAGTTTGATGCAGGATTCCGCCTGATAGGTAGGACGCAACAGGTACTGCTTGTATCCATCTGCCAGAAGTGGCGTTGTCAGTTGCAATACCAAGCTGCCAATCTGTACCGAGTGTTGTTTCGAAATCAACAACTGTTCTGGCTGTGATACCAACACCAAACTGGTAATTAATATTTGATTTTGTCTCTGATGTTACGTTTGCAGGGTAAAAATTATAAGGGAAGAACACTCCTTCATTACTTAGCATATCTTTCGCTGAGAAGTAATAATCAACAATTGTTCCTTCGCTTTGTGCTGGTATTTGAGCAGAGAAATTGAAACCACCTGCATCAACCATTGAAACCGAATTCCAAACAAAACCTGTTGAGCGTTTGGTGCGGTAAACAAGGTTTAAGGAATTGAAAAATGCGGGATTTGAAATTACAAGTTGTGCGTTTACATCAATCGCTTTACCGGATGGCTGGTGGGCAATTTCAGTATGAATAATATCTACGTCCTGTAATAAATAAATGCCATGTTTTGCGAATGCTTTTACAAGCTCATTCATATGTGGTGTGCCTGTTGAAAGATCGGCATCATTATCATCTTCGATTAATGCAGAAATCAGCATATCAAGATATACAGCACCTTCAGTGCCGTTAGGGCCATCCGGTTTGTCATTTAATAGAACTGCAGCAAAGAGTTTTGCCATTGTATCATAGTTGCCTACATTGCGAGCATAATCCCACCATGCGCCGGCAATAATTTCGCCATTGGCGTGTACTTCGCCTGTAAGGTCTTTTGGATAAACCTTAGGGTCAATATCATAACGGCGAATGAAGCTGCCCGGTGTACCATTGCTGCCTCTGGCCATAATACTGTCTTTAGTGATACACATTGACCAGACATCAGCCTGACCTTCGTTAAGTCCACCATTTCTCATTCCTCCGGAATACATTCTGCTAACAATTGCATGGCCATATTCGTGATAGACCACATCTCTGACTTCAGCAAAAGAAACACAACCTCCTCCAGCTGGAAAAAAGTTAATTGAACTTCCACCTGCTCCGGTAAAGAAGGCATTACAAGTGCCGGAAACATCCACATTAGTTGTCAATGCATAATCCATTCCGGTAAAAGAAGAGCCGTATTGGCTTTTCATAAAATCATGAACAGTATTGACATGATAATAGGCGTTAATGTGTCTGCTGGTTGATTTAGTAGCAGATGTAAAAGAATCCAAAGTGCCTAAGGTTGTTACAACTTTTGAGAACGATGGGGTAATATTCGCATCAGGTGCGGATCTTACTTTTGACCAGGGTCCTTCAAGACTAACGTCGTATGTACTTGGAGCGGCAAAGGCAGTACCATTAAAAAAACCGGTATCATTAGAAATCAAAGTTGTTGCCCCAATCTTTCCGGTAAGGTTGGGCAAGCCTACCAATTGCGGAGCATTTAATATGCCGTTGGTATAAATACTGCCAACTACGGTCAGGTCTGTTGCGTCTTTGGTTTCATTATCACGATAAAGCAATTCACCTGTGACGCCATCAACGTATCCAAACATATTTAAAGGAACGCT
>DLGS01000258.1 GCA_002482815.1 Bacteroidetes bacterium UBA7688 | reverse complement strand
GTGAGCAAACAATTGATGCCAGTCTATGATAAACCAATGATATACTACCCGCTCAGTACGCTTATGCTGGCAGGAATAAGAGAAATTCTCATTATCACAACGCCTGAAGATCAGGCCGGCTTTAAAAAATTATTAGGTGACGGAAGCCATCTGGGTTGCCGTTTTGAATATGTCGTGCAGCCCAGCCCCGACGGTTTGGCGCAAGCTTTTATATTGGGGGCAGACTTTATCGGGACATCACCGGTTGCCTTAATATTGGGAGATAATATATTTTATGGTGCAGGAATGGGCACTTTCCTGAAAACAAAAACAAATCCTGATGGCGCTGTTGTTTTTGCCTACCAGGTTCACGATCCGGAACGCTATGGTGTGGTAGAGTTTGATAAAGATTTTAAAGCGTTAAGTATAGAAGAAAAACCAAGCGCACCAAAATCCAATTATGCCGTACCTGGCCTGTATTTTTATGACAATGATGTGGTGGCCATTGCCAAAGCCACAAAACCATCCCCACGTGGCGAACTGGAAATTACCGATGTAAACAGGACCTACCTTGAAAGAGGGAAACTCGAAGTTGGGGTACTGCATCGCGGTACAGCCTGGCTGGATACGGGTACTTTTGACTCGCTGATAGAAGCCGGCGAATTCATTAATGTCATTGAAAAAAGACAAGGAATGAAAATAGGCTGTATAGAAGAAATTGCCTATCGCAACAAATGGATTGACGATGCTCAAATGCAACAACTGGCAGATAAATTCTTCAAAAGCGGTTATGGTGTTTACCTCAAAAAACTAATCGGAAATATTTAATCGTACGCATAAAAAAGACCAGCAAAATGCTGGTCTTTTTTATGCTTTTGATAGTTTTACCGGATACTCATTACTTCTATCCAACCTTCATTTTCGTGGTACATCATACACACAATCTGGTCGGCGGCAGAGCCGGTGCATTTTGAAATTTTCTTATAACTGGCAATAACGGCAGTACCGTTTGCAAAACCGTTCGTTTTTTCCAAATTGCAAACCTGATAGTCTTTTCCCTTTATCTGAAGATAAGTTCCTGTGCAATCTTTTACTACTGTAACTTTTTCACCGCTTTCCTTTTTGCAGGACATTAAGGCAAACATTGCAAGGCTTGCTGAAGTGAGAATTAATCTTTTCATGGTGTCGGATTTTATTTTAATAAGTGAATGAATTTCAAATATAACGAAGCCACTACTTTTTTATTGTATAAAAATTACGTGATTATTTGAGCGCCTTGTTTGCGCACGTACATGGTTTTTATCATAATGGACTGACCTTCAATTCTCCCCTCAACATAAGCGGTATCATTGGGATCCAGACGAATATTTTTAACCACAGTTCCAAGTCGTGCATTCACCGTAGAGCCTTTTACATCCAGCGATTTTATCAGTACCACAGAATCACCGTTTTCCAGAACATGACCATTGCTGTCTTTGTGCAAATCAACACTGTTGTCTCCTTCGTGATCGCCGGTCGCTTTTGCCCAAACCATATTTTCGTCATCCAGGTACATCATATCAATCGCTTCTGCAGCCCAGGTCTCGTGGCGGAGGCGGTTCAGCATTCTCCATGCTGTAACTTGAACAGGAGCTACTTCACTCCACATCGCAGTGGTCAAACAAGCCCAATGCTTCGGGTCAAAATCTTCTTTTTTATCAATCTGGGCAATACACTTGGCACATGCCAATATTTCGTTTCCCCTGATATTGGAAGAGCTTGGTCCAACTTCGTAAACAGATAAGTTTGCAGTGGATTCGCACAACTCACATTTGTTTCCGCTTCTTTGTTTTAATTCGTCTATTAGTGCCATCTAGTGTTATTCTATTGATTTTAAATAGTCTATTAATTTATTCATTTCTGCATCAGCAAGAGGAAATGCTGTCATTGATGTTTTACCCCATTTGTTATACAATGCTAAAGCTTGTTTATCACCTTCAGCTATCATTTTACTTGAATTACTAATCCAACTTCTTAACCATTTTTCTGTCCTTCTTTTTGTTACACCTGCTAATTTGGGACCTGTGGCATCTTTAAGCGGATTATGACAAGATGTACAAATTGCCATAAAAATATCCCGACCTGTTCTATTGGCTTGCTTCTGTAAAAGCGAGTTGTATAGGGTTGTATCAATAACATTCAAAAGAAACGAATCTGCTGATGAAAACGACTTTGTGTAGAATAATTTTCCTCCAGAACCGTAAAATTTTTCCAGTCGTATATCAGCATTTAATTCGGTAGGATTTTCAGATTCATAAATTATTTCAGAAACTAAGAAGCCTTCTTCGTCAAAATATTTCCAATTACCGACCGGGAAACTGTTTTTATAATTTCCTTCAAATGCAATCTTTCGATTCTTGTGCCTATGGAATGAAAAACCATTCATTTCTCCGTCTTGATAACTAGTTAAATCAGAAGTATCTCCGTTCTCAAAAAAATAAACTGTGACACCAGTCTTTATCCAATAATCAGAATCAACAAACTGTTGAACGCTCAATAAATTACCATTATAAAATGTTTTTTCAACATAGCATTTGCAAACCGAATCATAATATCTTTTCCCTCCTTCAAAACTAGAAGTAGTATTTGTAAAGGAGCATAAAACACTAAGAATTAGTACGCCAAAAACAATAATATTGTTAATTGAAACTATCTTCATTACATATTCCTTCTATACTGCCCACCTACTTCAAACAAGGCCTGTGTAATTTGTCCCAACGAACAATACTTCACGGTTTCCATCAATTCCTCAAAGATATTTTCGTTGTGGATGGCTTTTTGCTGCAGGCGATGCAACATCTCCTGTCCTTCATATCCTTTTGCTTTCGCTATGTTCTGCACATTGGTAATCTGGAATTCTTTTTCTTCTGTTGTACTACGGATAACTTCTGAAGGAATAATCGTTGGAGAACCTTTTGAACTCAGGAAGGTGTTCACGCCGATAATCGGAAATTCACCGGTGTGCTTCAGGGTTTCGTAATACAAACTTTCCTCCTGAATCTTGCTGCGTTGGTACATTGTTTCCATCGCACCCAGCACACCACCACGCTCAGATATTTTATCAAATTCTGCTAATACCGCCGCTTCTACCAGATCCGTCAATTCTTCGATAATGAATGAACCTTGCAATGGATTTTCATTTTTAGCAAGACCCAATTCCTTATTGATGATTAATTGTATCGCCATTGCACGACGAACAGATTCTTCTGTTGGTGTTGTAATGGCCTCATCATAAGCATTTGTATGGAGTGAGTTACAGTTGTCGTAAATCGCGTACAAAGCTTGTAAGGTGGTACGGATATCATTAAAGTCAATTTC
>DLGS01000241.1 GCA_002482815.1 Bacteroidetes bacterium UBA7688 | reverse complement strand
GCAAGACGAAGACTCCAATAATTTTATGGATGCCATTAAATTATTGGAGTCTTCGTCTTGCAATGGTGTAATCCTGACAGACGATAGCAGGGAAACGCTTGAAAAAGAATTGCTTTGGGCGTTTTATCCTATTCATTCCGGTGGTGGTGTAGTGGAAAATGAGAATGGTGAAATTCTGATGATATTCCGCAGAGGTAAATGGGATTTGCCAAAAGGTAAACTGGATGAGGGTGAAGATATTGAGCAATGTTCGGTGCGCGAGGTGCAGGAGGAAACCGGCCTTAAGCAAGTTGTTTTGCAACATAAAATCTGCAATACGCTGCACATTTATCCGATGAACAGCCGCTATGTCCTGAAGTATACGGCCTGGTATAAAATGACTGGTTCTTTTAAAGAAGTTTTGCTTCCTCAGCTGGAGGAAAAGATAGAGCAGGTGAAGTGGGTGAAGGCACAAGACATACCACCTTTATTGGTGAACTCTTTCGAAACAATCGGTGATGTTTTAAAAGAAGCCAAAGTTTTGTAAACATGTTCCTTAGCGTTTGTACCTTAACAATATCGAAACAATATTTATTTCATCTTTGCAGTCGGAGTTAATCAAAATGGCAAAACTAATCGACATATCAAAGGAAGGTCTTAAGCACACCATCACTAAAAGTGTGACGAAGAGACGCGCAACCTTTTGGCAAATGATGCGTTGTATTGGCAAACTGGAATACAAGCCTTCTTTGCTGGTCATTTTTACAATTTTGGGGGCACTAGTTTATATGTTCTCACCATTATCTCTTTTTTCTGACATGCCTTTTTTATTAAGGTACCTGGATGATTTATTTATTTTAATAGTAGTACTCAAGGTGCTTTCTCATGAAACACACCGGTATATGAGATATAAGGCCAGAAACAGACGAGCCTGCGAATAAAAAAAGCTGACCACCGGTCAGCTTTTTTGTTTTATTGATATTGCTTATTTTAAAACCTGCTGTTACAATCGGCAAGCATGGGTTGCACTTTATCTTTATCAGAAATAATAGCATTGGCAAGGTCAATTTTCCAGTCAATACCCAGGCTTGGATCGTTATAGAAAACACCGCCTTCATTTTCTTTGCTGTAAAAATTATCACATTTATAAAATACTTCAGCTGTATCGGATAGAACGGAATAGCCATGGGCAAATCCGCGGGGTATCAGGAACTGAAGTTTGTTTTCGTCGTTCAATTCCAGCCCGTACCATTGTTTGTATGTTTTGCTGTCTTTGCGCAAATCCACCACAACATCCCAGATTTTTCCCTGCAGGCAACGGATCAGCTTAGACTGCGCGATAGGTTCATTCTGATAATGAAGTCCACGCAGCACATTTTTTACTGAGCGTGCCTGATTATCCTGCACAAATTTGTGTTCGAACCCGGTTTCCTTTACAAATACCTGCTCATTAAAACTCTCAAAAAAATAACCTCTGTCGTCGCCAAAAACTTTGGGTTCCAATATTAATAATCCTTCGAATGGGGTAGTGATGATGTTCATTTATTTGCTTAATTGGTCCACTATGTTGTTTACATTTTCTGCAATAAACTGCAATTCTTCCGTAGTCAATTCCGTATGAATAGGAAGTGAAATAACACAAATATTCAGAAAATCGGTTACCGGTAGCTTGTAATCTGCTCCGCCAAAATCTTTCAGCATTTCCTGTTTGTGGCTCGGAACCGGATAATAAATCATGGATGGAATACCTTTCTCCGCCAGCATTTCCTGCACTTTGTCACGGTTCACGTTTTTTACCTGCAAGGTATATTGGTGAAAAACGTGCGTACTGTAATCGGCACGATAAGGGGTTACAATATTTGAATTATTGGCAAAAGCCTTGTCGTAATAATCAGCTGCATTTCTGCGTGCATCGCAATATTCGTCCAGTTTGCGCAATTTGATTCGTAAAACAGCAGCCTGGATAGAATCAAGGCGGCTGTTGCAACCGACCATTTCATGATAATACCGTACTTTCTGACCGTGATTGGCAATCATTGAAAGTTGTTCGGCGAGCAAATCATCATTGGTAAACATGGCACCGCCATCACCATAACAACCCAGGTTTTTTGAAGGGAAGAATGAAGTGCAACCAACGATTCCCATTGAACCGGTTTTCTTTTTCGTGCCGTCTTTAAAAGTGTATGTTCCTCCGATGGCCTGAGCATTATCTTCTATTACAGGAATATTTTTTTCTTTAGCCAAGGCCAGCAATTCTTCCATATTGACACACTGTCCGTACAAATGAACCGGAATAATGGCTTTTGTTTTATCCGTTATGGCATTTCGAACACTGTCAATATTCATAGTGAAAGTGTCGGCATCCACGTCTACAAAAACCGGTTTCAGGCGCAACAAAGCAACGACTTCAACGGTAGCAATGTAAGTAAATGAAGGTGTGATAACTTCATCACCGGGCTGTAAACCCAACGCCATCAAGGCAATTTGCAAAGCATCGGTACCATTAGCGCAGGGAATAACATGTTTTACACCCAGATAAGCGGCCAGTTCAGTGGCGAAATGCTTCACTTCCGGGCCATTGATAAAGGCTGTATTGTCAATCACGCTCTGGATAGCGGCATCAACTTCTGTTTTAATATGTTGGTACTGACGTTTGAGGTCCACCATTTGTATTCCTTGCATAAGCTCTTTTTTCGGTGTGCAAACTTAAATGTTAGCACGCACATATCAACGCATTTCCTCAAAGTTTATGCGGTGCGCCTAACTGTTTTTTTGTAGGTTTGAGGGATAAATTGCAATTTCCTCTTGTTCGACAAAAGCTTACGGAAAGGAACCATCTGGACGATTATTTTCTTCCTGGCTTCCTTTGCCAAAACCATTATTCTTACGCCGCTGATGTTAGTTCATTGGGGCGAAGAAGTCTTTTGCTTTTGGGCAATTATACTTTCTGCGAGGGCGATATTGCTGTTTTTGTCCGATGGATTTGTCCGGTATATTGTCAACCAATACAATCTTTTGTATCACAATGACGAATTAAAAGCAAGAGATGTTTTGAGTGAAGGCGTTTCTTTTCTGCTTGTTTTTTCTTTTGCACTTTGCGCGCTGATTGCTTTGTTGTTTGCAATGTTCCCAACGCTCACGTCCTTTGTTTTTGATATTCAGAATGGTCAATTTAATTTTTTGCCTTTTTGCCTTGTTATCTACATTATAGCATCTTGCCTCCAGAATGTGCAGCGGATGTTTGCTGCAACTAAAGAAGCCCGTGGTCTTATCTGGCATAACTTATTGCTTGAGGTATTGCTGATTGCTGCCGAACTGTTGATACTTTCTTTTATATTGGTAAAAGGTTTTGACTTCAGTATTGGAATCATAGCTGATTCGGCTATCATTTTTCTGGTAGCGCTCGTCTTTTTAGTTCACCTAAGCCTGAATTATCCTTTAACGCAGGTGCTGCGTTTAGCATCAGTCAAATCCGGCGCCATACATTTTGCTAAAGCTTCTCAACTTTATGCTGGCAATTTCTTTGAAAAACTGACTACGGACGGATTGGTTTTATTGTTGTCTCTCTTTCGTTTTGATAAATCCGCCATTGCTTTATTTGCCACCATCCGCACGATTG
>DLGS01000304.1:6544-8024 GCA_002482815.1 Bacteroidetes bacterium UBA7688 | reverse complement strand
GGAAAGCTTTGAGCATGCCCTGAAACTGGCTCCTGAAGTGGGATACCCTGTGATACTGAAAGCAACTGCCGGTGGTGGTGGTAAAGGTATGCGCGTGGTGTGGAACGAAGGCGAACTTGAAAAAGCCTACAATAATGCCAAAACTGAAGCTGCGGCATCTTTCAAAAATGATGGCCTTTATATGGAGAAATTCGTAGAAGAGCCACGTCATATTGAAATACAGGTGGCCGGCGACCAGTTTGGTACAGTTTGCCATATGAGTGAACGCGATTGTTCTATCCAGCGTCGTCATCAGAAACTGGTTGAGGAATCTCCTTCACCTTTTATGACACCGGAACTGCGTGAAAAAATGGGAGAAGCGGCGATTAAAGCTGCTGCTGCCATCAATTACGAAAGTGTGGGAACAATCGAATTCCTGGTAGACAAATACCGCAATTTCTACTTTATGGAAATGAATACCCGTATCCAGGTGGAGCATTGCGTAACGGA
This sequence comes from Bacteroidetes bacterium UBA7688, assembly GCA_002482815.1. GTDB lineage: Bacteria > Bacteroidota > Bacteroidia > Chitinophagales > Chitinophagaceae > Rurimicrobium. The sequence continues at coordinate 7,535 of DLGS01000304.1, read as the reverse complement.
AGAAGTCATCACTTTTGACCTTATTAAAGAGCAGATCAAAATTGCTGCCGGTATTCCGATCAGCGGTAAAAACTACGTGCCAACCATGCACGCTATTGAGTGCCGTATCAATGCCGAAGATCCTTACAATGATTTCCGTCCGAGCCCGGGCCAGATCAAAGTATTGCATACCCCAGGTGGTCACGGTGTGCGTGTGGACTCTCACATTTATGCAGGCTATTCTATTCCTCCTTTCTACGACAGTATGATTGCAAAAATCATTGCTGTAGCACAAACACGTGAAGAAGCGATTTGCACGATGGAGCGCGCACTGAGCGAATATGTGATAGAAGGAATTAAAACAACTATTCCATTTCATCAGCAATTGATGAAGAATGCCAAGTTTAAAGAAGGCGACTTCACCACGAAGTTTATTGAAAGCTTCGAGCTGGAATAATTTTTTATCCATTAAATAAAACAGGCCATTTAGATAAACTAAATGGCCTGTTTTTATTTTATCCTGATAATCTAAATTAAAGATGTAATGTTTTAGACGAACACACAAAATCAGTAGTGGGAATATTCGTCCTCGAAATTGCAGCGAAACCACCTTCCACTTCCGAAAAATCACGGAATCCTCTGGCCTGAAGAATGGAAGCTGCTATCATACTCCTGTATCCACCTGCGCAATGCAGATAGAAGTGTTCGTCGGGATTGATATCATTTATCCAATCGTTGATATAAGCCAGCGGCTTGCTGTAAGCGTCAGTCACATGTTGCGACGCATACTCTCCTTCTTTGCGCACATCAATTATTTTGTCAGTTCCGATATTTACCCTGTCAGCAAATTCAACAGCAGAAATCCGGTGAACTGTATCTGTTTCCTTGCCTGCATTCTTCCATGCGGAGAAACCGCCAGCCAGGTGACCCAAAATGTTATCGAAACCAACCCTGCTCAATCTTGTCACCGCTTCTTCTTCCTTGCCTTCATCAGTCACCAGCAGTATTGGTA
>DLGS01000304.1:5741-6520 GCA_002482815.1 Bacteroidetes bacterium UBA7688 | reverse complement strand
GGTTGCTTTACATCCACTATCATCGCACCAACCCAAGGTGCAAAATCTCCATTCAGACCGATATTGACAGACCGGGGAATAAAACCTTTGGAAAAAACAGCAGCATCCCTTGTGTCCAGGATTAAAGCAGAGGTTTCTTCTGCAGCAGCTTCAAATTCTTCAGGTGACAAAGTGCGCATCCCATTATTCAAAACAGATTCGAAGCTGTCGTATCCTTTCTTATTCATGGCAACATTCATGCCAAAATATCCCGGAGGTGGTGTGAGACCATCGGTAACTGCTTTCACAAAGGATTCTTTATCGGGTTGGTTCAGGGCATAATTCATTTGCTTTTGATGACCCAAGGTATCTACCGTTTCGTTCATCATATTTTTTCCACATGCACTGCCAGCCCCATGCGCAGGATAAACGATGACGTCATCTGCTAATGGCATAATTTTATTCATCAAACTATCATACAGCAAACCGGCCAGCTCTTCCATCGTCATATGGGCTGCTTTCTGGGCAAGGTCCGGCCTTCCTACATCCCCTAAAAACAAAGTGTCGCCGGAGAAAATGGCATAGTCTTTTCCGTCCTCATCTATCAATAAATAAGTGGTGCTCTCCATCGTATGGCCAGGTGTGTGCAAGACTTTAATGGTAATATTTCCAACTTTGAAAATTTCATTATCGGCTGCGATAATTGCTTCAAAAGACGGAACAGCTGTTGGTCCATACACGATTGCAGCACCTGTTTCGCGACTCAAGTCCAAATGCCCGCTTACAAAATCGGCATGAAA
>DLGS01000304.1:0-5691 GCA_002482815.1 Bacteroidetes bacterium UBA7688 | reverse complement strand
AAAATGAGTTTCGAAAATGTATTTCAAAAACACCCCATCGCGTTCCAGGCGCTGAAGATAAGGTTTTACTTCCCTTAAGGGATCAATGATTGCAGCTTCGCCGTTTGAGGTAATATAATAAGCCCCTTGAGCAAGGCACCCTGTATAAATTTGTTCAATCTTCATTTTGTATTATTTTATTAATGCAAATGTAGAAGATGCCAAGATCTTGCTTTGTGACATTAGTCACTAAAAAAGCTGTTTTCTATTTGTAAAGTAATTCCCGGAAGATGATATATATACCCATGATGAGCACAAACCAGCCAAATGCAGGTCGAAGCTTTTCACCGGCAATTTTTTTTGAAAGCTGAGTTCCGATAAACATACCAATAATAGCGATTAGAGTAACCGAAATCAGAAGCTGAAAATCCAGCTGAACTCCCTTAACCAAATCTCCCGTAAACCCGATTATTGAATTCAGAAAAATGATCAGCAAGGATGTACCTACCGCCTGTTTCATTGGCAATCCCGCAAAAAAGATAAGCGCCGGGATAATTAAGAAACCACCACCTGCACCAAGAAAGCCAGTCACAATTCCAACCCCTATTCCTAGCAATACGATCTGAAAAACACTGAGATCGACACCAACAATTGTTTGAGGCTTGGTTTTTTTTATCATGGATAAAGATGCCGCTAACATCAAAACTGCGAAAACAACCATGACGAAAGTATCCTTCGTTAAGTCAAAATTTCCCAGACTAAGTATATGTTCCGGAATGAGGGGCAAAATGTAATGGCGCACCAATAGTAAGGTCGCGACCGATGGAACTGCAAAAAATATAGCCGTTCGAAAGTGTAGGTTGCCGAGTTTGTAATGACGAATTGCTCCAAAAAATGAGGTTACTCCAACAATCAACAAAGAATAGCTTGTTGCTAACTGGGGATTGACGCTAAATAAGTAAACCAGAATTGGTACAGATAAGATTGAACCACCGGCTCCAATCAAACCAATTGATATTCCAATCAATATAGACGCAACATATCCGATTACCTCCATTAACAAGTTTTGTGGGTTAGATAAGGAACAAAAATAACTTAAAGAAGAAGATTATGCACGAAAAACTTTCTAAACATTGATAGATATACCAATATAGCGAAACACAAAATTAATTAACACATAGTTATATTAAAACATTCATTTTTTATATTTTTGCTAGCAATTTAAAGACTATGAAATATTTTTTACGTTTAAATCTTTTATTGATTTTATTTTCAATATCTGAAAGTGCCTTTGCGCAAATCGCTGGTCCGGCCGGTGTAACAGACAGTATCCAACTATGGTTAGACGGCTCGAATGTAAACAATAGCCCGGGAACCAACCCTGCAGATACTACCAAAATACCGGTATGGAAAGATATCTCAGGGAAAGGACACCACGCCACTGTTTTGGCCGGGCAGGATACGGCAAGGATGAACACGGCACAAATTAATGGAAAAGATGTGGTCCAGTTTACAGGAATTTCTGGTAGTCTTGGCACGGTATATGAAGTTGCGGGAGTTGATATCAGAGGGACAACAACAGCCAAAACAACTATTTTTACGGTTTACAGGCAAGCACCTTTCGCTGCAGGCAGCCTTCAGGGTATCTGGGGAAATGACAATGGAAACTGGGACAGATTTTTTATGTCTTCGTACAGTGGAACCACAGGCATAGTTTCTGTAGGGCTACCCACAGCTTTTGTTGCTATTCCAAATGCAGGAACAATGGGTGCAACCAAATTACTCACTGCTGTATATCATAATGGTGTAACAGATAGTTCTGTAATTTATTTTAACGGTGCGCCTGTATCAAGAGTTACAGATAATTCGAGCCTTACAGATGCACAATCCAACTTACGCATCGGGTGGGATGGGGATGACAACCCATTTACCGGAGATATTGCCGAAATGGTAGTGTATAACCGCAAACTAACCGATTGTGAAATTATTGCAGTAAACCGTTATTTTGGTTTTAAATATGGCGTAACGCTTTCAACAGCAGTCGTTACACCTTCTGCTGCTCAATTCTTGTGTACAGGAGGATCTGTATTGTTGACCTCAAGTACGGGAATATCCTATAAATGGCTTAAAGATGGTGCACTGATTGCCGCTGCAACCTCATCTACCTATAGCGCAACAAGTACCGGAAAATACAGTGTTATCGTTGAAAATGGTGGAGGTTGCTTTGACACTTCTGCAGCTACAAATGTTTTTGTCGGATCAAGACTGTATGTAGACAGCAGTATTGCAGTTTCGGGCACAGGAGCCAGCTGGACAAGTCCGCTAAAAACAGTTACTGAAGCATTAACAGCAGCCAATGCAATGACATGTGATGTAGAAATATGGGTAAAAAAAGGAACCTACTACCCTATGGCAGGCAACTCCGTTGCGACCAGCAGAGATAGTGCCTTCCGCATTTACCGCAATAATATTAAATTGTACGGAGGTTTTGCAGGAACAGAGACATCTTTAAGTGCAAGGTCGGTTGTTTCCAATCTCACTATTTTGTCGGGTGACATTAATACCCCTTCTGACAGTACTGATAACAGCAGGCATGTAATGACTATAATCAGCACCGGCGGCACAACAATAGATACTTCTACGACAGTAGACGGGTTTACAATACGGAATGCAAATGCAAATGGAGGGTCATTTACTTTAGGGACACTGATTACAATTATAAATGGTGACGGAGGTGGAATTCTCAATATCGGAAATGGTACCGGTTCTGTTTGTAGTCCGTTAATTCAAAATTGCACCTTTACAAGAAATTATGCAAACGTTGGTGGCGCGGTTTATAGCAGAGGCTCAGGTGGAACCAGTAGTCCTACGTTCCGCTACTGTAATTTTATTGAAAACGCTGCATCAGACGTCGCTGGTGTGCATGCTTATTCTGATGGGGGAGGATTTTCAAATCCCAAGGTTTATTATTCTGTTTTTAAAAATAATCAGGCAAGTATCGGAGCAGCAGCAGGTGCATATTCCGTGTCCGGGGGAAGTTCAAGTCCGGAATATTTCAATTCATTATTTGAGGGCAATACGGCTTCCAATACAGGAGGGGCTGCTTATGTATATGGTGGCTCCATTAGTGCTACAAATTGCGTGTTTGTTGACAACATTAATTCCGGAGGCTCCGGTGGTGGAGCGATTGGTGTAGGTGGAGGGCAAACAGCCCACTTATTAAACTGTACCTTTTCGAACAACACCACAGCAAGCACCAGCAATCCCAATAGCAACACTATCAGATCCAGTGGTACACTCAATCTTACAAACTCAATAATTTGGGGTGCTGCCGCCAATCAAGTTGTTTCTACTGGTACAAGTAACTATTCTTATTCCTTGGTAAAAGGATTAGGACTAACCGCGCCAAACAGCAGCAGCGATCCGCTTTTTATTAACAGCAGTGATCCAAACGGTGCTGATAATATCTGGGGAACATCAGACGACGGATTAAAAACATACCCTTGTTCACCGACCCGCAATATGGGATTGAATTCTGTAGAGCCAGGTACCCTGACCACAGATTATGCAAGCGATGCAAGGATCCAGTTTACGAATGTTGATATGGGTGCTTACGAGCACAATGATACGGCAATGAGTATTCCGGATATTGCAATTACCGCTAATCCCGGTAATGTAATATGTGCAGGAACATTAGTAAATTTTCCAACGACATTAACGGGAACAGGTTCTTCACCGACGTATCAATGGTATAAAAACGGAACGGTAGTCAGCACTGCATCAACTTACTCAAGTTCCACGCTGATAAACAATGATACAATTTGGGTGGTAATGACAAACAACGATTGTAATTTAAGTGACACCTCAGCCAAAATTGTGATGACGGTTGCAGCACCAATAATATATGTGGATAGCGCTGTGGCTTCATCAGGTGCAGGAACATCCTGGGCAACTGCTTATAAAACAGTAACGGAAGCCCTAAATGTTGCCAACGCAACACCGGCAACTTGTGCTATTGAAATCTGGGTAAAAAAAGGAACTTATTATCCTCATCCAAGTGCGAGGGATAGTTCATTCCGTATTGCCCGCAACAATATTAAACTATATGGTGGATTTGACGGTGGCGAGTCAACCTTGTCTGCACGTTCTGTAAGCACAAATCCTACTATACTTTCCGGAAATCTTGGAACAGTTACAGACAGCACTGACAACTGTTATCACGTACTGACCATTATTGCGCGTGCACCTTCTTTGTTAATCGATACCAATACAATTGTGGATGGTTTCACCATCACCGGCGGCAACGGATATCTGATGTCGGGTTCTTACACCTATGGTGGTGTAACCATGAATCGCCAGGATGGCGGGGGTATTCTGATAAATGGAGTTGGAAGCGGAAATAAATGTTCTCCACTCATCAATAATTGTATCATCACCAGAAACGCTGCGAATTTTGGAGGCGGTATGTATATTGCCGCAATGTCTACCGGTAGTACCAGTCCAATCCTTCGGAATACTACCTTTATTACCAACAGAGCAAACAACAATGGTGGCGGCCTTTTCAATAATACGCAGTTAACCGGGGTGAACGTTCTGACAATTGAAAATTGCAAATTCACCTCAAACCTCGCACCTAACGGAGCTGGTCTTTTCAATCAGGGCGGTAGTGGTGGCACTATAACAGGAACGGTTAAAAACACCACATTCGAATCCAATTCCGGAACAACAGGTGGTGGTATTTATAATGCAGGTAATTCTGCGATAAGCTATACAGGCAATACGTTTAACAGTAACAGCGCCAGTGTTGGTGGAAGCGTTTTCAATAACAGTACTGCAACACTTACCTACATCAGTAACACCTTTACAAGTAACACTGCCACAACAAGCGGAGGTGCTATGCAAAGCACAACGGGAACTATAAATCTTAACCTTTGTGTATTTACGGGCAATACTGCAAGTGCAGGCTCAGCGGGTGCATACCAAAATGAATCAACTGCCAGTACAACATTCACCAATTGCCTGATGGTGAATAACACCACATCAGGTACTGCCACAGATGGAGGTGGTGCTATCAAAAACGCAGCCGGTACTGTTAACATTAACAGCAGTACCCTGTATAACAATTCAACGGCAAGCACCACAAAACCAAACAGCAATACAATCACTACCCTCTCAGGTAGTACGACCAATATTACAAACACAATAATCTGGGGCAGTGCAGCAACACACATTGATGCAGCAGGCACGATTAATTATTCTTATGCCTTAGTTAAAGGCGCATCCTTATCCGCACCCAGCCTTAGTATAGACCCAAGGTTTGCAAATCCATCCAACCCGATCGGAGCAGATAATATCTGGCTGACTGCGGATGACGGATTGGAACTGATTCCATGTTCACCTGCAGTAAATGCAGCGACTACATCGCCTGCAACAGACATCAGAAACCGTACAAGATTTGGCTTACCTGATATGGGTGCTTATGAAGAACAAACTGGCATTCTTCCTACACCACCGGTAGTTAGTTCTCCTGTTACTTATTGCCAGAACGCTCTTGCTTCAGCATTAACTGCAACAAAGTCTTCTGCTTCCGATACCTTAAAATGGTATAATGCAACACCGGCATTATTAGCCGGTGCCCCTACCCCTTTGACAACTACAGCGGGAACAACAACCTACTATGTTTCTCAGACAAACGCAACGGGTTGCGAAAGC
>DLGS01000071.1 GCA_002482815.1 Bacteroidetes bacterium UBA7688 | reverse complement strand
GGTTCCTGGCGTATCGCGTAGGAATTTTAGCAAGAGTATCCTTAAAACGGCCTACCCGATTTAGCAATCACGAGAGATGAAGGATATTTTATTTTGAAATAAAATGTGTAGACTTGTGAGGAATTATGAGTAATGCTCAATTTTAGGACGACACAATATGACACGACAAATTAGCCTTTACTTAATAATTTTTCTTCTGACAACTGTTTTGACAGGTTGTTTTATTGGCGCTGGGACTCACGGTTCCTTAAAAGGCTATCAATACGCGACAACAAAGGAAAAATTGGATAGCGCTGTAATTTTTGTAATAAATAACAATCCTAACATTTATCGGGACACTACTAATTCAAATTATATCATTGAGATAAATGGAAAGAACGACACTATTATTGACAACTATAGCAAAAGCTATTTAACCATTAAAATCAAAACTAACAAAGGACAAGCCGATTATACATTTCGTTATTATGGAGGTGAAGAAGATTGGAAAATATCAACAACATCCGAAATATTTATTTGCTATGCTCATGACGAATTAGGAAAAGGAGGAAGTGAAGGAAATGGAGGAGTTGATAGGAAAACATTAAAACATTTGACAGAAGTATTCGAGAGAGAATTGGTCTGCCATATCGACAAACAATTAAATTTGATGCATATTGAAACAGAATAGAAAAACCAGGCATAACGGCACCAGTTGTCCCGCTGTTCAGGATGTCCCTTAGCGCATCCCTAACATTCAGATAAAGCGGACCTGCATGCCGGCAGGCAGGTTTGTAATCCATATAAGTTATATTTGCCTTTTGTCACTTACTAATCGGGTTTGCAATCCGCTGTGAAGTATACTTTACTACTGTTAAGGTTCATCAAGGGATAGATGGTTTTACCCCGATGGGAAACATGGCTGTTCGTTTTTTTTATATCAATCTTAAAATAAAAAGGACGAAAACAATATCAGAAATACAGGTGTCCGGGTATTGCCAAAAGAGGGCTGAACGGCTTTGATGGGACATTTGTCTACTCCCTTCCCTACCTTTGGTAAGTGCAAAAAGGCTACTGCAAGTGGACAAAAGGCAAGACTATTAGCATAATAATATATAAAACCCATGCAAGATTTACTATTTGACTTTATATCAAAATACATTTCGCTGACAGAGGAGGAAAAGAACGCCATTATTTCTTTGGATATATTTCGCTCTGTAAAGAAAGGGACGACTTTACTCAAAGAAGGACAGAAATCTCAGGATTCTTTGTTTGTTTTAAAAGGCTGTATGCGTAAATATTATATCATTGATGGTGAAGAAAAAACTACTGCCTTTTTTACAGAAATGGAAGGCATAACGCCCAATTGTGTCATAAGCAAAACACCATCCGAATATTATTTAAGTTGTATAGAAGACAGCATAGTTCTTGTTTCGGATGCTGATATGGGCGCAGCAATAAACAGTAAATTTCCAAAGTTTGAAATCATGTGCAGAATATTATCAGAAGAGCTTTTGGCCAAACAACAAATAGACTTTGACGAGTTTAAGACTTCTTCGCCCGAACAACGCTACCTGAACTTAATAGATAAAAGGCCAGACCTTGTTCAGCGTGTTCCACAACACTTATTAGCAAGTTATTTGGGCATTAAACCACAATCTTTAAGCCGGCTAAGAGCAAGAATTCTTGAAAAAAAGAGCTAAACGTTTTTCTTCACTTAAGTGAACGGGTTGGGTCATCGCGCCAATCTAATTTTGCAGTATCATTTAACAATAATAAGATATGCAAAAGAGGATTTTATGGATTGGCCTTGCCTTGGTTTTGATAGGTAGTTTACAAGTGAACGCACAAAATGCCAAACCAGACAGCAGTTATAAAAAGTGGTATGTTGGTAGTTCACTCTTTGTGTTAGGGAATTTTGATCGAAAAGACAACCCTGAGTACATACAATTAAATGTTGGATATAGAATAACACCTAAAAATGTTGTTTCCATAGAATTTAAAAGATCCGTTTATAATTGGCCAATAGGAATCCCTTTTGGACCATCATTTCGTAAAACAGGAGGAAACTATCCCGGCCATGCGCGCATATTGGCACCTACGTTAGGCTACCAGCATTTTTGGTGGAAAGGAGCCTATACATCTGTATATGCATTGAATGCATTTGAAAAATATTTAGATAAGGGAAATAAAAAGATTGGCAATGGCTATACTTTATATCTGAACTTCCATGTGGGTTACCAGTTTAAGTTTTTAAAAAACCGATTCTTCTTTGAACCAGCTCTTGGATGTAGTTATTGGCCTGTAAGAACGAATGTGCCGGAATCATTTAAAAAAGTAGAAGAAAAATGGCCTAACTACTTTATTCAGCCCGGGCTTCATTTTGGATTTAACTTTTAGCATCCTTATAAGCCAAATTATAAAAGATAAAAAGAATGGTTGTTCGAAAAAAATTTTAATTCTGTTAACTGAATTGTATGTGCCTGCAAAAATGCAAACGATCTTAATTACACCCTGCTGCAAAAGTTGAACATTTTAAGGATATGAAAATCAGGAAAATTCATTACTTATCAGGAGTGATAATAACGACTTTTATTGGACTGCATTTATTCAATCATTTTTGTAGCATTTTCGGTGCTGACAAACACCTAGAAATAATGACGTGTCTCCGGCATTTCTATCGTAACCTTTTAGTTGAGACAATTTTATTACTGGCAGTATTTTTACAAATCATTTCAGGACTGAAACTTTTTAGAGCTAACCGAAAAACAGCAATATCTCCATTTGACAAACTTCATATTTGGACAGGTCTTTACCTGGCTATTTTTTTCATCATTCATTTGAGTGCAGTTTTTGGCGGGCGACTTATTTTAAGCCTTGACACTAATTTTTATTTTGGCGTCGCAGGACTGAATTCTTTTCCTTCAAATTTATTTTTTATTCCCTATTACGGCTTTGCAATTGTATCCTTTTTTGGACACCTTGCTGCAATTCACAACAAAAAAATGAAGTCGGACTTGGTAAACCTGACACCGAAACAACAAGCAAAAGCAATTTTGATTTTTGGATTTGTTTTGACGATTATCATATTTTACGGTCTGACTAATCAATTTAAGGGAGTAACAATACCCAAAGATTACAAAGTTCTTATCGGGAAGTAAAAAATGTCATCGATTTGGCAATAGCTCATCTGCTATGAAACATTTGTGCAGGTAGACTTTTTTGTCGCAAAAATTGTTAGCCAAACCACAATTCAATTTTGACGAATTTAAGACTTCTTGCTTACTATCAAAAAGACCCGATCTTTTTCAACGTGTTTCGCAGCGCTTGTTTGTAAGCTATTGAGTTATTTCAACAAATTCATCAAGCAGATTGGGGGCAAAAGTTTTCGAAAATAATTTCAGTTAAAGACCATTTCTTAACTAAAGTGAACGAGTTGCGGCATATTGCCCATCTACTTTTGCACCATCATTTAACAACAAAAACAATAGATATGCAAAAGAAAAAAATCATTCTCCTCATTGCACTTTTATGTACTATTTCTCTGAATCTTCAAGCGCAATACGCCAAAACAGACAGCACATACAAACGCTGCTTTGTGGGCAGCACTCTGTTTGTATTGGGTAATTTATCTTCTGTAAACCCGCCTGGCTTCGCTCAACTCAATTTAGGTTATCGGATTACCAGAAAGGATGTCATTTCTTTAGAATTAATAACCTGGAAACATGCCTGGCCACTTGGTATCAATCCATTTTATAACAAGGAATACGGAAAACCTGAACAGAAATATCCTGGGTATATTAGAGAATATGGAATTGGTCTGGCTTATCAAAGGTATTTTTGGAAAGGTCTTTACGCTGCAGTCCATGTAATGCCTATGTGGCAAACATTTAAGAAAGAAAACGGCGATAAGCTGGATAATGGTTTCATTATATTCAACACTTATCGAATCGGTTATCACATAAAGCTCTTTAAGGACAGGTTTTTTATTGAACCATCACTTGGTGTTGCCGGCCGTCCTTACCAAAGTAAAATGCCTAATGGATTTAAAGAAAAAGATGACAAGTGGCCAAAATGGACACCAGAGCCTGGTTTGCATATCGGTTATAACTTTTAGAGGATAAATCCATTAATGTAAAAAGTTACTAGTTATGAACTTGCAAATAAATCCACAAAATGCCTTGGAAGATATCAAAGTCAATGTAAAACTGAAGCTTGCGGCACTGTGGACGAGTTTAATGTTTCTCATTATCTATCTTGATTATTTCGCCTTATATATGCCGGGTACCCTTAAGGATATTTTGGCAGGAAAAGTATTTGTATTTGATATTACGCAAGGCTTTCTTGTGGCAGCACTCGCATTAGTGACAATTCCGGCACTAATGATTTTCCTTTCTGTTACCTTGCCTGCTAAAGAAAATCGTTGGGCAAATATCATTATTGCTGCGGTGAATATTCCCTTTATATTGTTTAATTTGGCAGGAGAGGCCTGGATGCACATGGTGTTTGGCGCTATTGTAGAAGTCGCTCTGCTTTGTCTGATTATCCGTTATGCATGGAAATGGCCCTGTATGGAAATATAAAAAATCCAGGGACAAAAATTTGATGATAAGTAGGTGTGGATAATAATCCTAATTAGGAGTTATGGCCAGCTGTTCGGGATGTTCCAAAGGGCATTCCGAACGGGCGGATAATCCGTTTTGTAATCCATAACCTATATTTGTCTTTATTAACCAAAACCAATACTAATATGGAAAAGTTACAGTATAAAGTAAGCATCAATGCAGCAGCGGGCAAGGTATATGATATGATGCTTGGCCTCAGCAATAAATCAACTTATGAAAAATGGACTGCTTCGTTTAACCCCACATCGAGCTACGATGGCAGTTGGGAAAAGGGAAGTAAAATCATGTTTGTGGGTGTAGATGAGAAAGGAGAAAAGGGTGGTATGGTTTCCAGAATTGCGGAGAACATTCCCAACAGCTTTGTTTCGATTCAACACTATGGTATTTTGAAAGGGGACCAGGAAATTACAGCAGGTCCGGAAGTGGAAAAATGGGCCAACGGATTTGAAAACTACAGCTTCGAGGAAAGCAATGCCCGCCCGGACGATGCAACCGGACAGGGGACGACAATTGTTACGGTCGACTTAGACACCACCGAAGATTTCGTTGGCTATATGAATGAGAATTATCCGAAAGCACTGGGCAAGCTGAAGGAACTGTGTGAAAACAAGTAAATTTCTACCACTACCGTTCAACACATATTAATTAAGAAATGAGCTTCTTCAAAAAAAGATATCATGCAATACCGGAGCGTTATCCGGAAAACACCAAGGGAGACTTTTATGTACAAGATGGTGTTTGTACATCTTGCGGAGCACCTCAGGCCGAAGCACCTGACTTAATTGATCACTCAAAATCTCACTATGGACATTGCTATTTTAAAAAGCAACCGGAGACCGATGATGAAATTGAACAGGCCATTCAGGCAATAGCAGTTTCTTGTATTGCAGGATTAAGATATGGGGGTAAAGAAGAGAAAATATTAAGGCGATTATTTGAAATCGGGCAATCCGATCAATGCGACCATAAACCAATAGGTAACTACAAGACTATTTTATGGGACAACGTAACATTTCATTACGAGGGTTCAATAATGGATTTGTCAAAGTCACTTACAGCTCAAATCGTTTCAGAAAATGCATTTTTTATTGAAAAAATAATTAATTTCAGATTTATCAAAGACAATTGCTTTGAATTTATTTACCGGTGGGCAGATGGTTACGCCGGAAATATTTTCAGATGCTATCATACAGGTGGCAATAGATTTCGAATTGAAATAAGTGTCGAAAAAAATGGTTTTGAAATTTCGATGCGGGGAAATGCAATTGCTTTGAATACAATCCTTTGTTCAGACAACAAAATTTCTGACATAGTTTGGTTTGATAAAGACAATAAGACTTACCTCGAAACAGAATTGCGCTAATTTCCCAACACTCGATAGTTTTTGCTCGTGGCTTTCCAAAATTGTAAATCAGGGATACAGATGGCAAAACAAAGAACATAAACAGACAAAAATGGAACTAAAAATAATTGAGCTTCATCCTGACAAATCGAACGAGCTATATGCTACTGCAGACTGCCGGTTATTATTGAATACTTATGAGGAGTACTACAAATTAGTTGGTTTTAATCTGCCCTGGGTAGGATACTTTGTAGTGAGGCAAAATATTGTAGTCGGTTCCTGTGGATTTACCGGAAAACCAAAAGACGGAACAGTAGAAATTGCCTATTGGACATTTAAAATATTTGAAGGGCAGGGTATTGCTTCCTTTTCCTGCAGGGAACTCATTTCAATTGCACGACAAACCAATCCTGCAATCATCATCACGGCGAAAACAGCGCCTGAACATAACGCATCGACTAAAATTTTGCAGCAGAACGGATTTCAATTTACGTGTCTTGTGCAGGACCATGAAATAGGGGATGCCTGGTTGTGGGTAATACAAGAGGAAGTTCGCTAAAGCTCTTAGTTTGTTTATTGCAACATTGGCCGGCCATTCTGCGATTGATTTCGTTTTGTTTTCCCGTAAGGGAAGAATAATTATCCTTTCCTATTATTTTAAACTGTCAGATTGAAGCTTACATTTGCGCCGTTCATCAAATTTCAATGGTAATAAATCCCCCTGCCTGTCACCTTTGATGCGGGTGTTTTGAGGATTAATTTTGCCTGTAACAATTATAAAGCACACTATGCACTTTAGTACCAAACTGGCTGGCCTGGCCTTACTGCTTCCGCTGATGGCGGGCGCTCAAAAGAAAAACTTTACAATGGCAGAGGCTACCAATGGAATGGGCAGCAGTCTTGCCACCAAAGGACTGAAACAGACTTCGTGGCAGCCGGATACCAACAATCTGTTTTTTGTGGCCAATAATGCCTGGGTGCGCATCAATGCCGGCAATGGCAAAACGGATACAGTGATGTCGCTGAAAAAGCTGAACCAGACTTTGTTTGCTAAAGACAGCCTGAAAGCCTTCCCAAACCTGGTGTGGATGGATAAAAATCAATTCTATTTCAATTCCGGCGATCAACTGAATTATACCAAAATGGGTAAGGATGTCTGGTACTCCAAAGTGTTGCCCAAGGGTGCAGAGAACATTACCATCGCACCGAAAACACAGGATATTGCCTACACGGTAGAAAATAACCTGTACCTGAACGATACCAAAGTGACGGGCGACAGAGATAAAAATATTATAAATGGTAAAGCGGTCCACCGTGATGAATTTGGCATTGACCGCGGGATATTTTTCTCCCCTAATGGTAACCTGCTGGCTTACTACCGTATGGACCAGACAATGGTGAAGGATTATCCTGTAACCGACTGGAGCGTGACACCTGCAATTACCAATATGGTGAAATATCCGATGGCCGGCGGCACCTCTCACCAGGTTTCTGTTATTGTATACAATCCGCTTACCCAAAAAAGAATGCGGATTAAAACGGGGACTCCACTGGATAAATATCTGGTGTGTGTAACCTGGAGCCCTGATGAAAAATTTATTTATATCGGTACGTTGAACCGCGAACAGGATAACCTGCGCCTGAATAAATATGATGTAAATACAGGCGAGAAAGTAAGTACACTGTTTGAGGAAAGCAGCGACAAATATGTGCAGCCGCAGCATCCGCTCTATTTTATGCCCGGCAACAATAATCAGTTTGTGTGGTGGAGCCAGCGCGATGGTTATATGCATCTATACCTGATGAGTACTGAGGGTAAACTGGTTCGTCAGCTGACAAAAGGGAACTGGGTGGTGAATGAAATTCTGGCTTACAATAAAGAACAGAACGAAATAATTTTTACAGCAAGTAAGGAATCGGCTATGGAGCGCAACGCTTATGCAGTTAATGTTTCCACCGGTAAAATGAGACGTATCGACACCGAAACCGGTTATCATACGGCAGTAGCCAACAGCACAGGCGAGTACCTGCTGGATGTGTACAGT
>DLGS01000444.1 GCA_002482815.1 Bacteroidetes bacterium UBA7688 | reverse complement strand
TGGCAGAATGTGGATTGGCACTTTTAATGGAGAATTATGTTATTATAAGGACGGCATATTTCATAATCCATCCAACACGCCCTGGCTCAAACTTCCAAGCAAAGCCTCATTTACAAAAGAAATTGTCCTACAAAGTGATAGTACATTGACAGTATATTTAAGAGATATTCCTGGATTTTATGAGATTAAAAATGAAAAAATAACTCAAATAACATCACCACATTTAGAAAAGAATTTCCAAACTAGTCACTCGCGTCATATCCAAAAAGTCAAACAAAACATCTATGAAATTTTTTATAAAAATGAAAAACTAATTCTAAATACTGCATCTGGAATAGGAAAAACCCTTCCATATAAAGAATTTGAAATTAAAGAATTCCTTTACAATCGGGAGTCAAATTTGTTTTTAACTACTCACAACGAGCTACTTGACATTAGCCTTACACCAATTAAGATTAGAGGTATATCTGGTTTAAATTCGAAATACATATTCAAAATCTATCAAAACAAAATGCATCATATCATTGCAACCAGCAATGGCGCTTTAATAGATAGTATTCTTGTTGTTTATCCAGGATTGGATATATATACAGTATTACAGGACAAAAACGCTAATCTATGGTTCGGCTCTTCAAGAAATGGTATTTTCAGAATAAGTAATAATTCATTTGACCAGGTAGCCATGAAATATCCTTATTCAAAATCGCCAATTTTTGCAGGAAGATTATTGAAAAATATTTTTTACGCAACTAAGGACAGAAATATCTTCCGATTAAATTTAAATACTCAAAAAACAGATACCATTTTTAATTACAAATTATATCCAGAAGAAAACAGGGAATTGAATAGCACTTATTGGATTGAAAATGACAAAATATTCAATCTATCTGAATCTAAAAATTTCAAGGTCGATAATATACAATCGCCGAAAAATTATAAAACACAACTTTTAAAAATTGGCGACCTGAATGGAGGTGCAAGCAAAACATTTGTTTCTGAAAATATACGCTTTATAAAAACAACAAATATTATATACTACACTCAAAATACGAATTTCACGGCTACGAAAGACTCATTTTCTATTACATCAATACCTTACCAAAATTATAGTCGGGTAAACCTTTACGCATCCGGTCTTGATGAAAACAATAATATTTGGATTTCATCCTCAAAAGATATTTTCAAAGTCAAGAATTTTTCTTTAGAAAAACAAAAACAATTTGATTCAAATACTTCCTTCAGAGAATTCATTTTTCTATCCAACTGTTTAATTGGAGTTACACCCCGAAACACCTTAATTTTTACAAATAATTACGAAGCCGAAAAAGTAACGTTTGACACCATAAAAAGCAATGATTGCGTTTGGGATAAATTTTACAAAATAAATGATAGTACCCTCCTAATTTCTACCAATAATTATTTCAGAATACTGACAATACCTGGTAATCCAACCGAAAATAAATATGATATCCGGCTACTCGAAAACCCATTTATTCCTTATCAGCCGGAATATCTATTGATTGACAGTGGACTAGCATACTTTTTTAAAAATGGCCATCTGAGCACCTTTCCGGTTTCCTATATTCTTCAAAAAGAAGCAGCTCCCAGCCTGAAATTTCTTTTCTTTAAAACAGAAAAAACCAAAACATTTATTAAAGACACCATTGTGCTTGATTATTATCTGGCGCGAAATATTAAAATCGATTTCACACCAATTTCCTTTTACCACAAGAATCTTCAATACGAATATGCGATTCACTCAGGCGGCAGCGATAACTGGAACATTACAACAGGCGAAGAATTAAACCTGATTAAAATCGGCTATGGAAATTTCATTATCAAGGTGCGGGCTAAAACGATGTCGGGTCAATATTCTAAGCCAATAACCTTCACTCTTATTATTAAAAAGCCATTTTGGGCTACCTATTGGTTCATAGGAATTGTTTCCCTTCTTGCAATCTTTATTATTACCGTTATTGCAAGATGGAACATCAAAAGGAACCTGCGAAAAAAAGAAAATGAAGTGCGTTTTCTACGTTCCGAATATAAGGCTCTTAATGCTTTGATGAACCCACATTTCGTCTTTAATTCCCTCAATAGTGTGCAGAGTCTGGTAAACAATAATGAAAATGGCACTGCAAGTAAATACATCCGTATATTTTCTGACCTGATTCGTCAGAATATGCGCAACATTTCGCAAGACCTGATACCCCTCAGTAAAGAACTTAACCTGGTTGAAAACTACCTTAGAATTGAACAGCTACGATTCAAAGACAGGCTTTCTTTTGAAATAAATATTGATGAGAATGTGGAAACAGACTTAATACTTATACCACCTTTATTAATTCAGCCACTGGTAGAAAACTCAATCAAACATGGTATCTGGCCGCTAAAATCAAGTGATGGAAATCTTAAAATAATCATCTACGAAAAAGAAGAAATATTAATCATCGAAATAACAGACAATGGTGTAGGACTAAAGAAAAAAACATCTGATACCATGCACGAATCATATGCAATGGGTAATATTTATAAGAGAATAGAACAGTTATCTCAGATTCATCAGATTGACATTCAAGTTAACATACAGGAAATCCGGGATGAGGCAGACAAAACAAGAGGAGTGAAGGCCGTCATTTCAATCCTCTCAAAAGAATAAGTCTTAATCCGATAATAACCAAGAGCGTTATCTTGCACGAAATTTACACCTAAATCAATTTCGACTTTGAAAGCAATGCTGTTTGCTGCCGGCTTAGGCACACGACTGAAACCTTTTACTGACCATCATCCTAAAGCATTGGCTGAGGTAAATGGTAAAAGTTTATTGGAACGAAATATCCTTTACCTGCAGAAATTCGGCATCAACGAACTGGTGATAAATGTGCATCATTTTGCAGAACAAATAGAGAATACAATTAAAAGAGAGAACGGTTTTGGGAGTATTGTAAGTATTTCTGATGAGAGAAATGAAGTATTAGAAACCGGAGGTGGATTACTGAAAGCTGCAAAGTTTTTTAATACTGAAGACTTCATAGTGATGAACGCGGATATGCTGACCAATTTCGATTTAAACAAACTCATTGAGGAGCATAAAAACAACAATGCGCTTGCCACATTAGCTGTTCAGCAACGCGACTCGTCCAGACAACTTTTATTTAATGATTCGATGCAATTGTGTGGATGGAAAAATAAAAATGATGGCGAAACAAAAATTGCCAGGATAAGTGAAGAAAATTCAGAATTTGCATTCAGTGGGATTCAGATTATTCATACCGATTTTTTTAAGCTGATTGAACAAAGGGGTAAATTTTCCATTATTGAATCGTACTTACAACTGGCGAAAAACAATACAATTAAGGGTCTTGACCATTCAGGAGATATTTTACTGGATGTAGGAAAACCAGAATCACTACTCAAAGCAGCAGCATTATTTAATTAAAGATCAGTCATGAAAAAGAACTTACTACTAATTCCAATTTTTACATTTACATTACTATCCTGCAAGGACAGCCATAAGTCTGAAGATGCAAACGCAGTTGTATACACGGGTGATTTTGCTGGCGAACCAATTGAACTAACACTCACAAACCTGGATGACAGTATGGTGAAAGGAGAAAGCAGGCACAAAGGACAAGTAAGCGAAATGAGTGGCAAAAAATCTGCATCTTTAAAAGGCTACTCCTACAGAATGAAAGAATTGGGAACAGGGCAATATGAAGGCGAGTTTTCGTTTGAACTTGACACTTCACTCAATATTATTTTTGGTTCATGGCAATTGGCAGACACTACTGACCGTACCGCTATTCTGTATACATTAAGACCGAAATCAACCCATTAAAGACTCCCAATTCCCCGCCCCTTCCCTTATTAATTCAGGTTGTCCGGACGTACAATCGATAACTGTTGAAAAAGTAACATTTCCCAAACCGCTATCGATTACCAGATCGACCTGTTTGGTGTAAAATTCCTGAATCATTTCCGGGTCAGTATAATACGCAACATCGACATCCATTGGTAAAGAAACACTCATTATCGGATGACCTAATTCCTTTATCAAAGCCTGTGTAATCGTATGATCCGGCACACGTATACCAACAGTATCCTTTTTGGTTTTAAGCATTTTGGGTACCTGCTTGCTGGCTTCCAGAATAAAGGTATAGGGACCAGGCAAAGCGCGCTTTAATATGCGAAAAATAGAAGTATCGATTGGTTTTGAAAATGTACTGAGTTCACTCAAATCGGCACAAACAAAAGAAAACTGTGCCTTTTTCGGGTCTATCTTTTTTATCCTGCAAATCCGTTCTATCGCTTCTGTATTATAAATATCACACCCTAATCCGTAAATTGTATCGGTAGGATAAACAATAACACCGCCTTTCCGCAAGCATTCTACAGCAGTTTTAATATTTCTTTCCTGAGGATTATCCGGATGAATGTGAAGTAACATAGTGGTTTCGTTGGTATAAAATTATACTTTCGTACCAGCAATACCAACTTATGTTTTCAATCGTAATTCCCACCTGGAATAATTTACCGTACATTCAACTATGTGTGCACAGCATACGTAAAAACTCGTCATACCCACACCAGGTAATTCTTCACATTAATGATGGCAATGACGGAACCCTGGACTGGGCTAAAGATGAAAAGATTGACTATACCCATACCCTGGATAATGCGGGCATTTGCGTGGCAGTTAATCAGGCTGCAGCGTTGGGGATTCACGATTATATTGTATACATGAATGATGACATGTACGTTTTACCGGATTGGGACACAGCATTATTAGAAGAAATAAAGGCTTTGCCTGATGAGAATTTTATGTTTTCCGGCACTATGATTGAACCCGTCGACCATAATAACCCATGTGTTATTGTACAGAATTTCGGCACAGACCTAGCCTCATTTCGGGAAAAAGATTTGTTGAAAAATTTTGCTTCATTCCCCAAGCAAAACTGGTGCGGATCGGCCTGGCCTCCAACTATTGTTCACAAAAAATACTGGCATATCGTGGGTGGTTACAGCATAGAACTAAGCCCCGGAATGAGCAGTGATGATGATTTTGCCATGAAAATGTGGATGACCGGATGCCGTGTATTCAAAGGTGTTTCCGCAAGCAGGGTTTACCATTTTCAGGCAAAAAGCACCCAGCGAATCATAAAAAACAACGGACGCAAGCAGTTCCTAATGAAATGGGGAATTAATCAATCGACGTTTAATACTCATTATCTGAAAAGAGGAGAACCATACACCAAACGTTTATCAGAGCCAGACCCAAATACCATAAAATCAGAACGGTTCAGAGCCTGGCTGAAAAGAAAAATCTGGTAAGTTTTATTTTTCACCACACTTCAATTTCACGATAAAATGGCATTGATAAATATATTAAAAGCTGAAAATTTAGCATAAACTGCACGCTGTTTATTGGTACGCAGTTAGTATTTTTGAACGCCAACAACGTTTCTTATGAACACCATAAAACAAATTATTGCATCCTCCATCAGTGTAAAACAAGCTTTGCTGGAAGATGAAAACTTACTTGCCAGGATTCTTGAGGTAACGAAATTGATTACCCAAGCCTTTCAAAACGGCAATAAAGTTTTGTTTTGTGGTAACGGAGGAAGCGCAGCCGATGCACAACATTTGTCAGCAGAATTCAGTGGCCGTTTTTATACCGACAGAAATCCCTTGCCTTCCGAAGCCTTACACTGCAACACTTCGTATATGACTGCAGTTGCCAATGACTATGGCTACGATGTTGTTTATAGCAGAATGGTAAAAGGAATGGGGAAGCGCGGAGATGTTTTAATCGGTCTCAGCACATCAGGCAATTCGATTAATATTTTGAATGCACTTTCGCAGGCGAATGAAATGGGAATGATAACAGTTGCATTAACAGGTATAAGTGGCGGAAAAATGAAAGGAAATGTACATCATCTTATTAATGTGCCCTCCAACGACACTCCACGTATTCAGGAAAGCCATATCATGATCGGACATATCATTTGCCAGCTGGTAGAAGAGAATTTATTTTAGATAACCGCTTTCAACACATGACAAACGAAACAACCAAATACAATAAAGAATGGTCACTCTTCCTTGACAGAGATGGTGTGATTAATGAAGAAATTCAGGGAACCTATGTTACTGACTGGAGCGATTTTAAATTTTATGAAGGCAGCCTGAAAGCGATTGCATCTTTAAGTGAAATTTTCGGAAAGATAATTGTTGTAACCAACCAGCGCGGTGTAGGGAAAGGAATTATGGCTTTCGAAGATTTGAAATTCATTCACGGCAATATGCAAAAGGAAATAGCAATGAATGGAGGAAAAATTGATAGAATTTACGCTTGCACTGCTACAGAAAATGAAGACAATAACCGCAAACCCAATACCGGCATGGCACTTCAGGCAAAAGAGGATTTTGACACCATTGACTTTAAGAAAAGTGTAATGGTTGGAAACAACCTCAGCGACATGCTTTTTGGCAAACGGGTAGCAATGCACACGGTGTTTATCAGCACCACCCAAGCTCCTTTTACACTTCCACACGATATAATTGACGAACAATTCAGTTCGCTTAAAGAGTGGGCTGACAGCCTTAAACACTCAGAATGCTCTGTACTCAACTAAAAAAATAAAACCACTTAATGAGTGGTTTTATTTTGCTTTTTCTTCTATCATCATCATCTCTTTTGCACGCCGCAAAAAATCTGAAGCGAATATAAAATCATTGAGATCTTCATCGTCACTAAAGACGATTTCATGATTCGTTCCTTCCCATTTCTTTTTACCCTGGTGCATATAAACAATATGATCCCCACGTTCCATAACCGTGTTCATATCGTGGGTATTGATAACCGTCGTAATGTTGAATTCTTTCGTAATGTCATGTATTAATTCATCAATCAATAAAGATGTTTTAGGGTCAAGGCCGGAGTTTGGCTCATCACAAAAAAGAAACTTAGGATTTAGAACAATTGCCCGGGCTAATGCAACCCGCTTTTTCATTCCACCACTTATTTCAGAAGGAAATTTTTTATTAGCACCTTCCAATCCCACACGAACCAAAACCTCATTTGCACGTTTCATTTTTTCTCTTCGGGTTTGTCTGGTAAACATATCCAGTGGGAACATCACATTTTGCTCTACTGTCTGGCTGTCAAATAAGGCTGAACCCTGAAAAAGCATCCCAATCTGTGTACGAATTTCTTTCAGGTCCTTCGCCGGCATTTTCACAATATCTTTCCCTTCATAGAAAACACTGCCGGTATCGGGGGTCATCAGGCCCACCATGATTTTCATCAACACGGTCTTTCCGCTACCACTGGAACCAATGATTAAATTCGTCTTACCTGCCAGCATGGTAGCGCTTACATCAATCAAAACCTTTTTCTCTTCAAAACTTTTACTGACGCTTTTAATTTCTATCATATTCTAACCTGTTGTAAGCAACACTAAAGATACTATTCAATTCGTTCCATTTGTCTTCTGCATGGAATTCAGTTTTCTACTACAAATAAAAAGCAAAAAGCCTGAACAATTAAAATTTGCTCAGGCTTTTCAAAGAATTTAAGATATCCGCTATTTTTTAGGCTCTTCCGTCTTCGGGCTGGAATGTTCAATCGTAAATACAATTTTCTGTTCTTCAGTGCTAAAATCTGCAATCACTGAGTCTCCGCTTACGATACGATGGTTCAGAATTTCTTCCGCCAAAGGATCTTCCAGATACTTTTGAATTGCTCTGTGCAAAGGTCGTGCACCAAATTGCTGGTCATAGCCTTTTTCTGCTATATACTTCTTGGCTTCATCACTTAAGGTCATTGAGAATCCAAGTGTATTCAATCTTTTCATTACACCTCTCATTATGATGTCAATAATTTTATTGATATCTTCCTGTACCAAAGAATTGAAAATGATGACATCATCAATACGGTTTAGAAACTCAGGTGAAAATGTACGTTTCAAAGCTTTTTCAATAACAGCTCTTCCGCTCTCTTCAACTACAGATTGTTTAGCCGTTGTAGCAAAACCTACTCCATCACCAAAATCTTTCAATTGGCGGGCACCAATATTTGAAGTCATAATGATAAGTGTATTTTTGAAATCAACTTTACGACCAAGTCCGTCCGTTAATTGACCATCATCCAACACCTGCAACAGGATATTAAAGATGTCCGGATGCGCTTTCTCTATCTCATCAAGCAAAACTACACTGTAGGGTTTACGGCGAATTTTCTCTGTCAGTTGTCCACCTTCTTCATACCCAACATATCCCGGAGGTGCACCAATCAGGCGGGTTAGGGAGAATTTCTCCATATACTCACTCATATCTATGCGAATCAAAGCATCATCGCTATCGAACATATAGCGGGCAAGACAACGGGCAAGTTCTGTTTTACCAACACCGGTTGGTCCAAGGAAAATAAATGAACCGATTGGTTTGCGTGGATCTTTTAATCCGACACGGTTGCGCTGAATTGATTTCACCACTTTTCCTATGGCTTCATTCTGACCGATTACCGCCCCCGCAAGGTCTTCATTCATACGAATCAGTTTCGCACTTTCTGCTTCCACCATCCGCATCACAGGAATACCTGTCATCATACTCACCACTTCTGCGATATCCTCTTCACCTATCGGGTAGCGTTTGCTTTTCGCTTCTTCTTCCCATGCAATTTTTGCTTTCTCCAGTTCTTCTCCCAGTCTTTTCTCTTTATCGCGTAAGGAAGCCGCTTCTTCAAAACGCTGGCTTTTTACCACTTTGTTTTTCTCCTGCTTGATTTCTTCAATTTGGGATTCAAGGTCAATAATATTCTGAGGAACATTGATGTTTTTCAAGTGAACACGCGCACCAACTTCATCCAGCACGTCAATTGCCTTGTCAGGCAACAGACGGTCAGTCATATAGCGGTCGCTCAATTTCACACAGGCTTCAATGGCTTCCTGATCATAAAGAACATTGTGGAAGTCTTCGTATTTGGATTTGATATTCTCCAAAATCTGAATGGTTTCTTCAACACTTGGCTGCTCAATCAATACTTTTTGAAAACGACGGTCTAAAGCACCATCTTTTTCAATGTACATACGATACTCGTCCAAAGTTGATGCGCCAATGCATTGCAGATCTCCACGTGCCAAAGCGGGTTTAAAGATATTGGAAGCATCCAGTGAACCACTTGCTCCGCCTGCTCCGACGATGGTATGAATCTCATCGATGAACAAAATAACATCACGGTTTTTTTCCAGTTCAGTCATAATCGCTTTCATCCGTTCTTCAAACTGACCGCGGTATTTTGTACCGGCAACAAGTGAAGCAAGATCAAGGCTAATTACACGTTTGTCGAACAACACACGGGATACTTTACGCTGCACAATTCTTAAGGCCAACCCTTCAATAATGGCGGTTTTACCCACACCAGGCTCTCCAATTAATATAGGATTGTTTTTCTTGCGGCGCGACAGGATTTGAGACACGCGCTCAATCTCTTCTTCGCGACCAACAATCGGATCAAGTGTGCCTGTTTCCGCTTGTTTGGTTACATCACGGCCAAAATTATCCAGTACAGGTGTTTTAGATTTAGTAGCACCAGGCGTGGCTTTCTTTTGTTGAAACTGACGACGTTCTTCTTCTTCTTCAAAATCATCCCCGCCCTGGCCACCATCAAAATCAGCACTTGGTGTATGACCTTGAAGGATGTTCAATTCTGCACGGAAATTTTCATAATTAACATCCATTTGCAGTAAAATACTGGTCGCAGGATTTTCTTTGTTTTTAAGAATAGAAAGCATCAGATGCTGTGTTTCCACTGAGGGACTTTTCAAAGCACGCGCTTCCAATACAGTAATGCGGATGACCTTTTCTGCTTGTTTGGTAAGCGGCAGACTGGTCAGGTTATCCAGGGGTTTATTTGTCTTTTCTTTAATTACGTTTTCCACCTCGTGGCGCAATGAAAAAATATCGACGTTCATATTTTGCAACACCTTTACGGCAAGCCCTTCACCCTCGCGAAGCAAGCCTAATAAAAGATGTTCTGTACCAATAAAATCATTTCCTAAACGCAAAGCTTCTTCGCGGCTGTAAGAAATGATCTCCTTAACTTTTGGTGAGAAATTAGAATCCATTTAAGCGTTTTTTATGTAGTTAAAGTTATGGAGAAATGAATTAGTTGTTAGTCGTTTGCTTTTATTTTTAACTTAATTATTCTCCGTGTCTTATTTTTGCTGAGCAGCTAACAAACGAACTGCTTTTCTTCATTATGCATTTCAATATTGATGCCAAAGAGCAATACACTGTAATAACGCCACAAAAAGACATCATTAACGCAAACATGGCTGCGAAATTGGCAGAACAATGCGAAACGCTAGCTGAAACGGGCAGTAAAAATTTTATAATTGACCTGAAAGAATGCCAGGATGTCGGTGCTGATTTTTTAAGTCCATTCGTGGAGTTATCTGCAAGCTACTATGAACAGGAAAATTCTTTTGTGATAACCAATCCGCCGGCAGGAATGCTTCGCATGATTAAAGAAGAAGACGCAATTGATAGTTTAAATACAGCACCAACATTTATCGAAGCGGTAGATATTATAAGCATGGAAATCCTGGAAAGGGATTTATTCAGCGAAGAATAAGCAATGCGGCTTTCTATTCAAAATAAAAAGGTACCGGTTAATTCCGGTACCTTTTTATTACTTGTAAAAATTACTTATTGCTAAGCGCTGCAATCCAGGGAAGCAGCTCGGGGCAGGATTGGTAATCTTTATCAATTTTAAGGTAAAAGGTCGGTAGTTTTTCTTGCAACCAAACATTTTGTTGGTCAATTTGCTTTTGCTTCAAAGCAACTTCCTGAATGCTGCTGTAATCGTCAACAAGGTTGGCTTTATGTGGTTTGGTGCGGCTTTTCAAATAAATAATTCTGCAGGATTTCTCCCCTGTTTGTGCATTGGTAAAAATCTGCGGTTGAGAAAATCCACCTTCCTGCATACTATCTAACGCCAATACCATTGCCGCATCCAGATCCTGAATCTGCAATTTAGAACTACCTGTGCGCTGATCAGAAATCATTCCTCCTGTCAACTTACTTGCTTTGTCATTGCTATATTTTCCAACAGCCAACTGGAAAGTAATCTTACCACTGATCAATTCTGAACGGACACTATCCAATTTTATAAGGGCGGCTTTATAATCCGAAGTACTACGCTCTATACGAATCAGGATATGACGAAGATGACATTTGTCGCCCTGACGGGCCACCATTTGTATAATATGGTATCCGAATTCAGTTTTGACAATTGGCGAAATTTCACCAACCTGAAGGCGAAATCCTGCTTTTTCAAACTCAGGAACCATTTGGCCATGCTCTACCCAACCCAAATCTCCACCGGCATCACGCGAACCGGGATCGGCACTGTTTATAGTAGCCATCGTTTCAAAATTTGCACCTTCTTCTTTTATTTGCTTACGAATTCCTTCCAGTGTAGTGCGGGCATGATGATCCAACTCCGGACTTACCGGCGGGTCAATAACAATTTGTCCAACTTCAACTGTAGCCGGCAAATACGGTAGAGAGTCCGCTGGTATTTTATCAAAATATTTTTTTACTTCTACTGGTGTTATTTTAACGCCGGCCAGCAACTGACCTTTCATTCTGTCCGCCAGCATACTTTCTTTGATTACATCGCGCGTTTCGTCTTTCAGCTGATAAATGGTTTTACCAATCGCCTGTTCAAATCTTTCCTGCGAACCTGCCTGAGCAATGTAATATCTCAAACGTTGCTCCATCGTGGCGTCAACTTCATCTTCGGTAACAATAACACTATCCCGATCGGCCTGCTCAGCCAGCAGTTTCTGAAAAATCATTTCCTGCAAAATCATGCATTTCATACTGTCTTTCAGGTCAGGATTTTCTGCTTTGTACTGTGCAAAACCCTGCTCGAGTTCAGATTGCAGGATAATTCTTCCTTTCCCTATTTTGGCTATAATCCTGTCCGCACTTTGTAATTCCTGTGCCAGAAGGTTTTCTGAAGAACAAAGAACAATAAGAAAAGAGAATCCGCTGAACAAAAAACGGGTAAGAGCGCTATTATTAAACATGAAAAAAAGTATATCTGTTAAATCGGCCAAAAAAATATTGGGAAAGCAAAAATAAGCCTTTGAGCAATGCACAAAGATGGGTAAAGAAATTATTTAACGTTTTGAGGATTTACCGCTTTTTTCACTGAAAAAACCTTTGAAATTCCTCGAAGTATTAAAGTTGTCACTGGCTGCAAGCCGGAGCGGATTTTTGATCCGGAATTGCTCAAAAAAGGCTACATCATCTGCAAAAGTCTCAAGCCAGGTTTGGTATTGCTGAGGATTTTCGGCTTTTCCAATCAACCATTGATTATAAGTATCGAAGTATCCGTTACGCATCATTTCATTGTGGAATGAGAATAAGGTAAAAGGGTATTTAGAGGCATAATTATCAAACCATGAAATAGCGAATCTGCTACGCAACATAATCAGATTTTCCGTGGTGATGCCATCATTAACCACAAAAAACAAACTCAGGTATGTTTTCTTTACTGCTTCTTCAAAATTGGTAGGATTCATGGTAACCGTTGCGTCACCATTTACGTTCTTAGAAGGGGTGAAAAATAATTTTTGATAGGCATCCAACAATAAAATCCGGGTGTCATTACCACGTTTTGTATTCGGTTCCTTATTGATAAATATTTCTGCGTAAATAATCGCCCAGATAACCTGGTCTGTCTGAATATAAGCAATAGCAGCTTCGTGGTAATTGAGATGAAAATTAGGATCGGCGGCAATACCATCAAGCCAGGATTTCAACGCGGATTCATAATTTTTTTGTCCTTTATAAATAATACCTTGTTCGTAATATAATAAGCCTGAATTAGGATTTTTCTGAATGCCTTCTGACAGTGTTTTTAATGCCTTTTTCTCCTCCAGCAATCCGTTGTAAGCTTGCGCCGCAACACGGTAAGATTCGGCATCAGCATTTCCGGAAGTAATAATCGGGTCCAAAACCAACAGCGTATTTTTATAATTCCCTGACAATTGATAAGCCGTTGCCAAAGATTTTTTTACCTGTAGATTGTTCGGTTCTAGCGGAACAATTTTCTGAAAGATAGCAACCGCTTCCGGTGCATTTCCACGGCTGAGTGTATTAAGACCTTGCTGATACATTTGCTCGACTTCTGGCGAAGACCAATCCTGCGCAAAAGCATATTGACTTGCTGCAAGATTTAAAAAGGCGATTAGTATAAATAGAAAAAATTTCTTGTTCATGTAGGATAAACTTGTCATTCGAACGGCAAAAGTAAGGCATTCAGCGAAAGCAGTTATACATCCATATTGAATTACAATTCGTTCATGAATAAAAATTGCCAAAACTTTCGAGTATTTTCGCACTCTACAAGCACAAATATGAATTTAAACGCAGAAAAAGCGGTGGTTTTAATGAATCTTGGCTCTCCGGATTCTCCTTCCGTAAAAGATGTCCGCAGGTATTTGAATGAATTTTTAATGGACGACAGGGTTATAGATAAGTATTCTTATTTATTTCGTTTGCTGCTGGTGAAAGGTATTATCGTCCCTTTCCGCGCGCCAAAATCTGCCCACGCTTACCAGACTATCTGGACAAAAGATGGTTCGCCTTTGATTGTTATCAGCAAACAACTGCAGGAAGCCGTACAGGCCTATACAGAATATCCTGTCGAAATTGCGATGCGTTATGCCAATCCGAGCCCGAAAGTTGCTTTCGACAATCTGGCAAAGAAAATGCCCAACCTGAAAGAAGTGATTCTTGTGCCAATGTATCCGCATTACGCGATGAGCAGCTTCGAAACCGGTGTTGTCTATGCTCAGGAAATACATCAGAAAGAAGCGTATAATTTCAAGCTTACGATTATTGAACCTTATTATAATAATGAGGAGTACATTAATGCAATGAGCGCAAATATTGCACCCTATCTTGAAAAAGGATATGACCATATTTTATTCAGTTTCCATGGCATTCCTGAAAGACATTTAAAAGTAAGCGATCCTACCCAAAAACATTGTCTTACCTGCGATAATTGTTGCGAAACTCCTTCTGAAGCCCACGCAACTTGTTATCGTCACCAATGCCTTGAGACGATGAAATTAATTATGGGCAAATTAAAGATACCCAAGGAAAAATATAGTTACGCATTCCAAAGCCGCCTGGGAAGAGAACCATGGCTGAAACCCTATACCGATTTCCGGCTGGCCGAAATGCCGAAAGAGGGCATAAAAAATCTATTGATTTTATGTCCGGCATTTGTTAGCGACTGCCTTGAAACCCTGGAGGAAATTGAAATCAGGGGCAAAGAAATCTTTATGGAAGCAGGTGGGGAGAATTATGAAATGATTCCGTGTATGAATGTTCATCCTGAATGGGTGAAAGCGGTAGCAAGCTGGGTAAATAATTAATTTTAGAGATAAAAAACTGAAGTGGAATATATAAATTACATAAAAGCGCTGCATATCATATTTATTGTGACCTGGTTTGCCGGAATGTTTTATATGCCCAGACTTTTTATCTACAATACCGAAGCCGGCGAAAAATCACCGGAAGCGACAAAAATACTGAGAGAGCAATTTGCAATTATGATGAAACGGCTTTGGTACGGTATTACCTGGCCGTCCGCTATTCTTACATTGATTTTTGGACCCTGGCTTTTGTTTGGCTATGGCTATTGGCAACGGCTTCTGGAACCTTCACTTCGTTGGTTGTTGCTTAAGCTTGTTTTTGTTGTCGGATTGTATGCCTATCATTTTAGCCTGCATTATATTTTCAAGCAGCAGAGTATGGGTATATTCAAATATTCGTCACAGAAGCTGAGGGTTTGGAATGAAATGGCCACCATTTTTTTGATTGCCATCATTATGCTGGTGGTAGTCAGACAGGAGATTAGTTTAGTGTGGGGACTCCTCGGATTGATTGGTTTTATTGCTTTATTGATGAGTGCAATTAAGATTTATAAAAATCTCAGGAAATAATTAACATTTCGATATAGCCACCAAAATAAAATCATTACGACCTTAGCGTTATAAATAACAGAAAACAGCAAAAACATGGTAGTTTAGCCGGTGCAAAACCTGCAAAACATTAAAAAAGACGGAACACCTGACAGATGTTTCTCTGAAAATAAATAAAGAAGTTTGTTTTAGTTTAAAGGTAAGGCTCTTGCGATTCGTCGCAGGGGCTTTTTTTATGGATTTATACTTATTAAACAGCCATCTCCATAACTCAGAAACCGAAAATTATTGTTCAGAGCATAATCGTAGACAGACCTCCAATCTTCTCCAACCAATGCAGCAATTAAAAGCAGTAAGGTAGAATCGGGTTGATGAAAGTTTGTAATCAGTTGATGAACTATTTTAGGATGATAGCCCGGTGCGATAAGGATTTGGGTTCGTGTAATCAGCTTCTTCATCTGATTACTATGCATCCAATCTGCCAATTGTTGTAATGCAGTTTTAGCATCTGTTTTTGCCTCTAGTTCGTACGCATCCCATTGCTCCACAGCATTTCCTCCCCAATGAACCGGTATCCCGAGATGTAGCTTTAAACCTATCCAGTAAAGACTTTCAATCGTACGCATCGATGTTGTCCCCACTGCAACAATCTTTCCATCCTGGTGAATAAGCTGCTGAATAAACTCAAGTGAAACTTCAATCCATTCGGCATGCATTTGATGATCCTCAAGTTTTTCACTTTTCACCTGTTTAAATGTTCCTGCACCCACATGCAATGTGAGAAACGAAGTTTGAATATTTTTCTCAGCAAAACTTTCAAAAATAGCCGGAGTAAAATGCAATCCGGCAGTAGGCGCTGCAACACTACCCTCTTCCTTTGCATAAATAGTTTGATAACGCTCCTTGTCTTCCTCCTTCATTTCTCTGTTCATATAAGGAGGCAAAGGCACTTTCCCAATCGCCTGCAGCACTTCGGCAAAACTAATCTCATTATTATTCCATTTCAAACGGATAAGAAACATGCCATCAAGCCTGTCGACAAAATGAGCCTCAATATCAATATCCAGAGATTTATCGTATAATTTTAAGACAGCATCCTTCTTCCATTTGTTGGCACCACCCACCAGGCAAAGCCAAAAAACCTCTCCACGCTGTGACATTGCTGTTTGCATATCAGCATACCTTTTGTCGGGTTCCAAACAAAAAATTTCAATTATAGCGCCTGTTTCCTTCTGAAACAAAAGCCTTACCTGCACAACTTTTGTCTGATTGAAAATAATCATCGACCCGGCAGATAAATATTGCGCAAGGTTTCGATAAACATCTTCTGATATTTCGCCATTATTGTAAACTAACAATTTCGACAGGTCACGCTCCTCCATAGGATAATGCGCAATCCGGTCTTCAGGCAAGTGATAGCTGTAGTCCTTTATTTGTAAGTATTTCGGGTGCTTTTGTTGCACAATAATTCAGTGTTAGTATTGACTAAAAAATAATTTATCCAAACCTGGAAATATTTATACCACTTATTTTCTGGTATAAATCTATGGCGAAAAGATCTGTCATTCCTGCAATAAAATCAACAACGGATTGCAGATTATTGTACAGACCATTACTTCCTGAACAATCGATCGGAAATTGTCTCGGAATCAACAATAAGAGCTTTTCAGATTTTGCTTCTTCCGGGTGCAAAACCGCATGAATAAAGTCTTTTAACAACGCCCCGATAATATGGAAACCACTCAACTCAATTTCAACAACAGCTTTGTGGTTATAAATATGATTATACGAAAAGGTATTAATTGCTTTAATTAACCGGCATTGATCTTCAGGGAGACAAGACAGCAAATCTCTTTCCAAAGTCCCTTCCAGCAAAGCTTCTTCGTTTGCCACAAAAATATCCGCCATTTTATTAACCATCAGGCCGATCCAGTTGGCACGGATAAATTGTGCCTGCTGATTAGCATCATTAATGCGCAATAACTTATCCTCCACTTTTTGACGTGCATTATATTCCGAGGTATTTTCAAAAAAGGGCAATAATAATGACTTGAACTTTTCCAGGCTTATAATACCCAAACGATGTGCATCCTCTAAATCAATAACCCTATAACAGATATCGTCCGCAGCTTCTACAAGGTACACAAAAGGATGACGGGCAAAAACATTCTCTTCCCGCTCAGGAATTTTCAGCGCCTTTGCAATAGCGCGATAGGTCGAAATTTCAGAGTCAAAAAAGCCTGACTTTTTTGCATGAATACCTTTCCCTTTATGAAAACCTTTTTGTGAAGTGCAGGGATATTTTACAATTGATGCAAGACTTGTAAAAGTCAAGCGGTAGCCGCCATCTTCTGGCTCATCAAAATTGTGTGTCAATGTCCTTAAGGCATTGCTGTTCCCTTCAAATTTTTGAAAATCCAGCAGCTGATTTTCTGTCAGTTCAGCCTGAATTCTGGTGAGTGATTTTTCATCTAAAGAAGTAAAAAAAGCGCGGATTGCATCTTCACCGGAATGACCAAAAGGAGGATTTCCTATATCGTGCGCCAGACATGCCGATGCAATAACATAAGCCAACTCATGCCTGTAAAACTCAATAAAATCATTTGACGAACCAGGATATTTTGAGGCTATTTTTTCTCCTGCCATTTTCCCTAACGACCTTCCAACAGAAGCAACTTCTAAACTATGCGTCAGTCGATTATGAACAAAAACCGGCCCGGGCAAAGGAAAGACCTGTGTCTTGTTTTGCAATCTTCTGAAAGCAGATGAAAATATGATACGATCATAGTCGCGCATATACGAATTGCGCGTCTGGTCTGTGTTACGTATTTTATTTTCCGCCTCGCCGGTCCTGCGCGGACTATACAATGATTCCCAATTCATCCTGTCTTTATTCCTTATTTAGTCTGTTTTATAACCCGCTCGATTCCTATGGATTCTCCTTCAGCATTACGAATCCTGAAAAGGTAAATCCCATCAGGATAAGTACTTAAATCGACTTCATTGTTTTTTTGCTGAGACAAAATGGATTTACCTAAAATATCCATCGCATCAACCAACAAATTTTGGTTGGCTTCTACAAAGACCTTCCCAGTTGTAGGGTTTGGTAATATTTTATAACTGCTTTCCGGAATCAAATTATCAACTGACAATTTTTGGATTAGTACCGTATCAGATAATTTTTTGCAACCGTTTTTATCACTGACTTCTACCCAGTAATTACCATCAAACAACAAATTCATATTGCTGGAAGTATCGCCGGTAATTGCTCTGCCGTTTCTATACCATTGGTAGGAATCGTATGTTGCAGGAACAGACAATATGCTTGCCACTTGTGTAACTACCGGTTTCGGGATAGAAGGATAAGTACTTACAACAGCTGTGTTTGATGTAACATTACAACCCGAAGCATTGGTTACTTTCAAGGAATAATTCCCTCCATCGCTGATGACAATTGTTTCAGTTGTATCGGCAAGTAATAAGCCATTTTTTATCCATTGAAATTTATACCCAGTGCCCAAAACAGTAGCGGAAAATAATTTAAGATTTACCCCTTCACATATATTGACATCGAAAGGGCTGATACTTGTTTTGATAATACTGGTGTCCTCATCCACCACAACAAAATCCGTGTCATTACAATTGGGTGCATTACTGACTATAACACGATACAAACCTTTTGAATTGACAACAAAAGAATCGGATGTAGCACCAGGTATTGCAATCGTTCCTGCCTGCCATTGGAAATTATTACCATAAGGTGTTACAATAGTTTTGAGTGTAATTGTATTTCCTTTACAGATAAAATATTTAGGAGCAGTCGCTGCAGTGATAGAGACATCAGGTTTTGAATAAACTTTTGCCTCAATTTTTGCTCTGAAACTTTCGCATCCAAAACTATTTGTTTGCGTCACATAATAAGAAGTTGTGCCATCAGAAACTGTTGACGGGGTAGGAGCTGCAGTACTTGATATTCCGCCCGATGGAACCGTATACCATTTCAAACCTGAACCGGAGGCTGTTAGCGGAGAAGCAACAGAAGCTATACAGTATACAACATCCGTTACAGAAGGAGTCAAGGGTCGCGGGTTAATGGTTACAGATATAACAGAACGGGAACTTTCGCAACCTACTGTGCCCTGACTGACATAATAAACAAAAGTACCGGCAGTGGCGGTTGAGGGAGTAGGTGCCACAGCAGAGCCTGTTCCTCCCGATACTGAGATATACCATTGCAAACCCGAACCTGCTGCTATCAAAGGAACCGCTACGTCGCCGCTGCAATAGGTCACGGGAGTGGTAACGGAAGGTGCCGCAGGCGACAACACAACATTGACGACTATTGCAGAGCGGGAACTTTCGCCACAGGCGGATGATTGAGAAACATAATAAGTAGTAGAACCGGTAACAGCCACAGACGGAATCGGGGCAGAAGAGCTGCCTGTACCACCGCTTGCACTTGAATACCATTTTAAAGTACTTCCGATTGCAGTTAAAGGGCCAGGTGTACTGCTTGTGCACAAAGTGACAGGAGAAGTAACCAGTGGAGCATCCGGAATTTTTGCGGCATTACAGATAAAACGTACTCTCTGATTTTGTTCATCAGCTATATAAACATTACTGACCCTGTCAACAAAAATTCCCTTTGCATAAGATATCCTGGCTGATGTTGCAGGACCTCCATCACCAGAATACCCGGAAACGCCTGTACCGGCAATAGTCGTAACGACTCCGGTTGAAGCATCAATTTTTCTGACCCTGTTGTTCATAAAGTCAGAGATATAAATATTGTTCGATTTATCCAGTGCAATGCTGTAAGGTGTATTAAACTGTGCTGAAGTTGCGGCAGAACCATCACCTGAGTAAGCTGCCGTGCCGGTTCCGGCAATAGTTGTAATTATGCCTGTAGAGGCGCTTACTTTGCGGATACGTTGATTGTTGGCATCTGCAATGTATAAATTACCTGCATCATCAACAGCTACAGAAAAGGGCTGATATAATTTCGCGGAAGTTGCAGCAGCACCGTCCCCGGAAAAACCAGCTGTGCCGGTTCCGGCAACGGTGGAAATATAGCCGCTTGAAGCAGTTACCTTCCTGATCCTGTTATTAGAGACATCGGCAATATATAAATTACCAAAAGAATCTACCGTTACATCATAAGGGGCATACAATCTGGCTAAAGTGGCATCAGCACCATCGCCGGAAAATCCTGCAAGACCATTCCCGGCAACAGTGGAAATCTTACCCGTTGATGCTGTTATCTTTCGGATACAGTGGTTGCCGTTATCAGCAATGTAAATATTTCCGGCATTATCTACCGCTAATCCGATAGGGGAGGAAAACGTTGCACTGGTCGCGGCTCCGCCATCTCCGGTATAACCCGTAGATCCTGTACCTGCAATTGTTGTGATAATACCTGTAGAAGCAGTTACCTTCCTTATCCTGTTATTGGCAGCATCAGCAATGTAAATATTACCAAATGTATCAAGCCCGACATCCTGTGGGCCATTCAGTTTCGCGGTTAAAGCATCGCTGCCATCTCCGGAAAATCCTGAGGTGCCTGAACCCGCCAGTGTACTGATATTTTGGGCATCTGCAGAAAAGGATAATAATCCCATTAACAGTGCTGACCAGATAAGATTTATCGTTTTCATAAGTTTGGGAAATGCCGGAAAATCCGCACCTGTGTGTAATTGAAAGAAAAAATAATGCAGTTTGCAAATTACAAAATTCGCATTAAAGTACTTTCATATTATTTTTATCAAACAACAATCGGCAGATAAGAACTTTCGATATGAAATTAATTATTCTTGCCTTCCAGCATTGGCACAAAATCGAAGTTGCCCAACTCTTCTGTGATAATTTTATGGTCAATTTCTTTGGTAATCCGTAACATTCTTTGCCCTTTTTCATCGCCGACAGGAATCACAAAGATGCCACCAGGCTTTAATTGTTCAATCAACTTTTCCGGCACATAGGGAGCTCCTGCTGTAACAATTATTTTATCAAAAGGAGCATAAGAGGGCAATCCGATATAACCATCGCCATAGAAGCGTTTTATGGTGGCGTATTTTTTGATGTAGAAAAATTTATTGACAAAGTCATACAATTCACGCTGACGTTCTATAGAAAAAACCTGAGCACCTAATTCGGCCAAAACGCAGGACTGATAGGCAGAACCGGTCCCAATTTCCAGCACCTTATCAAATTTTTTGATTTCAAGTAATTCAGTTTGAAAGGCAACCGTAAATGGATGGGAAATGGTTTGTTTGGCTAAAATCTGAAAAGCCCGGTCTTCATAGGCAATGCGTTCAAAGGCTGTATCTAAAAAAAAATGTCTCGGAACAGCATTGATGGCTGCTAATACTTTTTCGTCTTTAATTCCTTTTTCGCGCAAAGTGCTCACCAACTTGGCGCGCATTCCTTTGTGCAGATAAGAGTCTTCCTGGGGTTTGCTCTGTAGCATTCCGCAAAAATATACCAAGCAGGAACAATAAAGAAATTGATTTGTAAGAAAGCTTTACTTTTTAAAATTGACGACTAAGCCAACACCAAAAGTATTGATGGGCGTCATAACAGGTTTTACCTGCATCGACAAATCTTTTGAAATATCAAAATTGCGGAGATGCGCGCCGGATATAGCTTCCAGAATCTGACCGGCAAAACCGATTACGGTATAAACTATCATCAGATCTCTGCTCTGCTTGGCCTCATCCTGGTATTGCTTTATACCCGTTACATTTAGAACTCCCTGGAATTCGTCGGTGCTGTTATCGCCATATTCGATCCTCGAAACATAAGCTTTACGATATTTCTGATACTCTGAATTTCTTTTTATAGCAAAATAAACCGTCGTCCCCATTACAGCATACACAATAGGAACTTTCCAATATTGGCGGTTGTAAATCTGACCAAGACCCGGAAACAGCGATGAATACAGACCTGCACGCTTGGCATCAGGCTGAAATTTCTTTTTTAATACAGTATCAGATTTGACTATTACACTTGTATCCTTTGTCCGCGCGATAGCAACAGAATCCTGTGCTACAACATTATTCGCGCAGCAAACAAAAAAAAGAAAAAAGATAATGATTAATCGCATCGGACCGGAATAGCTGCAAAAATACGCTCAGGAATAGTGGATAAAAAATTTATCTCATCACAATGCTTCAATACCTACAATCTCCATCAGCTGCTGAATTTCTTCTGCACGTTCATCATCTTTGGTATAACTATAGCAAAGGCTTAATTCTTCCAACATTCTATAGATAATCTGGCGGGTATTCTGAGAAAGAAAATGTTGCTCAATTTTGGTGTCCGCCCCGATTTTTGTCAGGTAAAATTCCACATCATTCTGCGTATAAATCATACCGTTCATCGGGTCAATATAGAAGCTGTTCCGACGCATAACATCATTTCCTTTGGTAAAAAAATGCTGCAGGCTATCAACATAAGCCAATAAAAACTGCCGTGGTATGGCGATGGCAAAAATGGGAATATCCAGCAATTCTGCCAGCGCAACATACAAAACCCCGAAAGTAAAAACATTGCCCTGCTTACTTTCCAGCACTTTATTGATAAAAAAGTGTTCCGGTTTGTGTTCGGATAATTCGTGTCCCTGAAGTTTGTAATAATTGTAGAGAATACCATTGAATGTATTCACCTTTTCAATCGGAGTGAGATAATTATTCAGCTCCAGCCAAAGGTTTCGCCTGATCTGATCAAATTGGGTAAGCAGGAACGGAATATTCATTTCCGGGTACTGATACTTTGCCACAAGAATAGCTCCCCGCAACAATTCCGGATTGTCGGAATTACACCACTGGCGCAATTCCTGCTGCACATCCTGAAAATGTACCCGATGGATTAACTGCGCAATACGCTCCTGAATATCTTCGTCCTCAGTCGTTTCCCAAAGATGCTCCAAACCTGGAATGATTTCTTTTCCGTAGTTCAACAGCTTATCAGCAACAGTACTATATACCTCATTGTCCGGATCGTCAATGAGATGAAACAAAGCTTGTATTTCTTTTTTGGGCAACAAATGAATCTT
The DNA here is from genome assembly GCA_002482815.1 of Bacteroidetes bacterium UBA7688. GTDB lineage: Bacteria > Bacteroidota > Bacteroidia > Chitinophagales > Chitinophagaceae > Rurimicrobium. The sequence continues at coordinate 10,046 of DLGS01000444.1, read as the reverse complement.
ATGCTTAGGCTAATTTACTATTTGGTCTTCTTTGTTGCAACAGCTTTTTTCTTTGGGGCTGCGGAAGCTGCTTTTTTAACGGCTGCTTTTTTCAATACAACTTTTTTCGGTGCTCCGGGAGTCGCTGCTTTCTTAGCGGCGGCCTTTTTCGCTTTCTTTTCGAAAGCATCCGGAACCTGTGCCACAATCATTTTCTTCACCTCATCCAAAGAAATTTCACGCAATTCTTCATCGGTAAATTTCTCTCCGGCGTCGTTTCTTGTCAGCTTCAGCATCAGTTTGCCAAAGCGGATGAACGGACCCCAACGGCCATTTTCAATCGCAATTTTATCTGCTTCCCATTGTTGGATGTAACGGTTGGCTTCTTTCTCCAGCTTTTTACTCACCAATTCGTCGATGTCATTCTGACTCAAAGAATCGTAATTATAAGCCTTTGGAATATTAATAAACAAATCGCCCCATTTGATAAAAGGACCAAAGCGGCCTTTACCTTTTGTAACCGGCTGACCCTGAAAATGAGCAATCGGCGCATCAGCTTTTTGCTTTTCACCAATAATTTCAATCGCACGATCCATATCCACACTCAAAGGGTCTTCCCCTTTTGGGATAGAAATAAATTGCTCATTCCATTTTACATAAGGACCAAAACGACCGGCACCAATCACCACCTCATTATCCTGGTACATACCCAGGCTCAATGGCAGCTTGAATAAATCCATTGCTTCTTCAAACGTGATGGTCTCAATGCTTTGGTTGCTTTTTATGGTTGCAAATTTTGGCTTTTCCTCATCTTCAATATTACCAATCTGCACCATCGGGCCAAAGCGGCCCAGGCGTGCCACAACAGGCTTTCCGCTCACAGGATCTGTACCCAATACACGTTCGCCTTTAATACGGCCTGCATGCTCCATGGTATGTTCTACCTGCTCATGAAAAGGTTCATAGAAATCCTTAATCATCGTATTCCACACCACATTCCCGGAGGCAATCTCATCAAATTCCTGTTCTATTTTGGCTGTAAAACCATAATCCATAATCCGCTTAAAATTCTCGGAAAGGAAATCGGTTACGACCATTCCCAGGTCACTCGGGAAGAGTTTGTTTTTCTCAGCACCTGTATTTTCTGATGCGGTAACGGTATCAATTTTGTTATCCGGCGTAAGGGTGAGAATCTGGAAATTTCTTTTCCAACCCTCTTTATCTTTCTTCTCCACATAGCCACGTGTTTGTACCGTACTAATGGTTGGCGCATAAGTGGACGGACGGCCAATACCCAGTTCTTCCAGTTTTTTTACCAGAGAAGACTCCGTATATCTTGGTGCGGCGCGGCTGAAGCGTTCTGTCGCTTTCATATGCACCAATGGCAAAACCATACCCACTTTCAGCGGAGGAAGTATTGCATTGTTATCGTCCGCATCTACATCGTCATCTTTATCTTCCAGGTATACTTTCAGGAAACCATCAAACAACATCACTTCGCCTGTAGCGGTTAAGTGTTCTTTATTGGTAGAAATATCAATTTTGGCAATCGTACGCTCAAAAGCTGCGTCCGACATTTGCGATGCCATGGTACGTTTCCAGATCAATTCGTACAAACGGGCTGCTTCCGGATCGTTGATATTGGACATACCCATATCAGTCGGGCGGATGGCCTCATGCGCTTCCTGGGCTGATTCATTTTTATTCTGAAACTTACGGCGGTGGTGATACTTATCGCCATACATATTTTTGATGGCTGCTTCTGCACCTTCCAATGCGGTATCCGACAGATTCACAGAATCCGTTCTCATATAAGTAATGTAACCATTCTCATACAAGCCCTGTGCTACGCGCATGGTACGTGCAACGGCATAACCCAGTTTGCGGCCCGCTTCCTGTTGTAATGTAGAAGTTGTAAAAGGTGCTGCTGGCGTACGTTTAGCCGGTTTTACCTGGATGTCATCAATTGTATACGCAGCATTGTAGCAGGATTGTAAAAATTGCTCTGCACTTTTTTCATCCGCCAGTTTATCGGGTCCTGCAGCTTTAAAGGTTACTTCGCGGCCATTGATATCTTTAGCCGTAAAATAAGCTTCCACTTTATAGGCCGAAACAGAATTGAAATTATTGATTTCGCGTTCGCGCTCCACCACCAGCTTCACGGTTACCGACTGTACCCTACCAGCCGACAAGTTCTTTTGCATACTCATCTTGCGCCAGAGGATTGGTGATATTTCAAAACCCACCAGGCGGTCCAGCACACGGCGCGCCTGTTGCGCATTCACCAGGTTCATATTCAGGGTCCGTGGATTTTCGACCGCCTTCTTGATTGCATTTTTGGTAATCTCGTGGAAAACAATCCTTTTTGTCGTAGCAGGATTCAAACCCATTTCATCAGCCAGATGCCAGCTGATCGCCTCTCCTTCACGGTCCTCATCCGATGCCAGCCACACTTCCTGGCTCTTTTTGGCTAAGGCCTTCAGTTCGTTCACCACCTTTATTTTGTCAGGCGACACGGTATAGGTGGGGGTAAAACCGTTCTTCACATCGATGCCCATGTCCTCTTTCACCAGGTCGCGGATATGGCCAAAACAAGATTTCACCTGAAAGTCGGAACCCAGGATTTTCTCAATCGTTTTTGCTTTTGCCGGCGACTCCACTATCAACAGATTCTTTGCCATTTTCTCTATACTATATTATATATGATGAGCGGGTTTTAGTACTATAAAACCTGCCCGAAGGGTGCAATAATAAAATTTTTGTTTGATAACAAGCCAAAAAATTTAATTGGCTCCTATTCGTACCCATCCCATTTACGCTTTGTTTTTGCAGGGAGATGCGCAAAGCAGAAGTTTAACGCCGTGTTGTGCAGTATAGAAAATACAGGGGCAGAACGTAATTTTAGCGTGCTCCAGTTTACAAACTTTGGATAATCGTGCCTAGACAGGCTACCGAGAGAGGGGGTCACTTGTTTTTGTCCATAAGTTTATTCTTACAGGGCTTGCATGAAATAAAAAAGAGCCTGCAATAAATTTAGCTTTCCCAAACTTTTCTTCTACTTCCTTGGCGGTAGGACGTGTTCTCACAGTAGTGTTCTGATTTTTTTGAAATAATTCAATAAAGGTATATTCGTCATTCGTCAGGACTATTTTTTTGTCTGCACCATACCTGATTTCTGTGTACGAGACAAGTTCGCCGTCATCCATAATTTCGTCCTCTGAAAGGGCATTAGGTATCACTGTTATCGAAGTAATGTCTTTGTAATAAACTATTTTCTTAGGATTTATTCTGACTTGTATCCTGTCTTCAAAAATCAGGAATGCAATATGCTCATCATAACTATTTTTAATATACTCGCTTGTTTCCGGTCCATAATACCTGAATTGTTTGCTGAAAAGCGTAAAAATACCAAAGGATGCAAATGCAATACTGAGCAGCCCTGCCAGCGTAACGGACAGTTTTATTAAAAGTGAGCTGTTGTCAAACCATATTGAAACAGAGTAAAAGATTGAAACAGCAAATAGTAAAACGAAAAATATGGCCGCAAACTTTTTGTCTGAATAAATATTTATTGTTTCCTTTTTCATCATCAGAGTTCTTTGCAAAAATGAAATTAATCAATTTCCATGCTGCGCAATCAAAACGGCTTTTAGCATTCTCCAATTTACAAACTTTGAAGAGCCCGTGTAGACAGGCTGCAAAGAGACGGGATAGCAGCGGTTCAAATCTCCGCTCATTGTTTACATTTACCTGTGCGAAAGTTCTCTCTTTATGCCATGTGCCTGCTATACATAGGCGCAGGCATCAACCATTTTTGGCATCCGGCGGCTTATATCAGGATAATGCCCGCCTGGGTAGGACATCATGAATTTATGGTGCTGCTGAGCGGGGTGCTGGAAATTGTATTGGGACTGCTGTTGCTGCCCCTTCTTAGCAGGCGCTTTGCGGCCTGGGGTATTATGGTTTTGCTCGTCTGCGTCTTTCCGGCCAATGTGCAAATGATGCTGAATTATGCCGCTGAGCAGCACCCTCAGCTGTGGGTGACCATCCTGAGGCTGCCACTGCAGGTATTGCTGCTCTGCTGGGCATACGGATTTACAAGGGATCCAAAACCATCTGCAAGCTAAACGACACACTAAATAAAATGACACCGGATCGGAGAGCCGCGTGTAGATAGGCTACGGAGAGCTGGGAAATGGCCATTAGAGGCTGGCTAGTTATCAGCTTTATTAAAATGCCACCATATAATAAGATTGCTCATTGTTCCTAAAGCTGTAGTTTTTTCATTTTTTTCAATGACGTAATCAGGATAAATTAGACCGGTGTAAACACCCGACAGAAGTAAAGTATTATTTTGTTCTACAAATACTGGCCCACCCGACATTCCAGGAGCACCTGGCCCATCCAATAACATTTCAGAATACCTATCTTTAATTCGGTCTGCAGCTATAAATCGAGTTAAGGTTATAGCAGTTGGTTGCTCTAGTCCAAGTGTACTATAACCGTAAGGATAGCCTACAATATAAACTTTTTCACCTAGAAGAGGAGTATTATGAAGCACCTCATCTTCTTTTATAAATTGCATATCGGATAGTTGAATTGTATTAGGTAATGCTAATTTAACAACGTCATGCCAAAAAGGAACTTTTAAATTTATACTGTTTAAGCTAACATTTGGAACATCTTGTCTGTTTTGATACCACAATGGAATCCCATCTTCATTATATAGTGGAAGAACTGTAGATTGATTTCCTCCAATTGCGATAAGTCCTGGCTGTTTAGTATCAGCATTTTGTAAATTAACGTCTAAAAATTTTCTCTTTGGAAGACTTTTAGTTTCAACATTATGCATATTAAATCCTGTAACTACATGCCAACATGTGTACAAAAAAAAAGTTTCTTTTTCTTGGACGATAAAGCCACTTGCATAAGCACCATCTATTATTTTTTTATTTTCATCCAAGCATTGAATGTGAACTGCCTTCATATTTAAAGCCATTCTGTAATAATGTAAAGGTGGTTTATCCATGCTTAAGAGTTTATAATTTTTAGCGCTTGCCGATAACGAACACAGCTCGGGTTATTTGTCGGCTGGAACTGAAGCTGAGATTTGCAGATAGCTAGATGTACAAGGTCAAGCCCAGCTTGTATTAAACCCAATGTTAGCTGATGCCTTTATTGTACTTGTCGAATAAATCCACCATATTTTGATGATGTTTGGTATTACCATAATTTAAAACAACTAGGTTTGTCTTGCTACGAGTTATTGCTGTATAAATAAGTTCTTCAAATGATGTCATAAAATCAGAGCCGTCAAACTGTTCTTCTAATATTAAGAATAGTGTATTTGCTTCCCATCCTTTAAAGCTATGTATAGTGGATAATTTTAAAGTTCCTCTGTCATACCAAAAGTGATGTTTTTTATTGTCTCGAACTTGCTTTAAGGATTTTGTTAATTGTCGATATTGAGGATATAATTGTTCAAGTTTACGAATAGAGTGTCGCTTGTCTGTATTAAGTAAATCAATTAAATCATTGCTTGTATACCATTCTTCAAACTGACTTTTAGAAATATGATATTTGTCAAAATAATAAGAAAGTCTTTCTTCAAACGATTTGTCATTTGTCTCTCGTATTAAGTCTCTCAATGCTAAAAGAACTGAAATCTTATTCTTCTTTTCGTCATCGTTATCATTCGCTTGAATTAGAGAAAGTCCGCTTTTGATTATGTCTAAAGATTTAAAGGTTTGTAGAAATAGTTTATACCATACTTCTTGCGTTTCAAACATTGTGTTTGTCCTTTCTTTAGATTTATAACGATAGTAGCACTCGAATTCTCTTAGTACACTAATTCTAAAGCCTAAAACTGTTATGTCATTGGGATGTTCTTTGAGTTTTACAGAATAATCACAAATTAGTTCATATAGTTTGGCAATGTCAATTTGTTTTTCATTCTCAAAGTACAAATAATTAATTGTAGAAGGATTGTCGTAGTCTAATAACAATTGAGGCAACTCGTTAAAGTTATCAATTACATATTTAGTGGTAAAATTTTGTTGTTGAAATTTAATAGCTAAATCTTTAATCTTCTTTACTGAACGAAAGCTATCTTTTAATTCACTTGGCCTCCCTTTTACATTCGTCTTTAAATCTTTTTCTTCTAATTCGTTATCATAAATATTTTGTTTCTCATCACCCCATAAAACATACTCACCATCTTCTGCTAGAAAATTCTCCTTGATTAAATCCATCCACGGTCTATGATAATCTTGGATTTCATCGATTAAAATGGTTTTATATTTTGTAAGATTATTTTTGTGTTCAGTAAATAACTCAACATTTGAAAAATAATTAGTTTCAAAGAAGTTAGATTTTTCCTCCTGCGTAAAATCTTCAAAATTTGGTGGAAGTTTAAACTCAAGACCGCAATTATTCATTTCAGAGGAAAGAAAATTGTGATAATTATTAATGTAGAATTTGTCCCAACTGAAATCTTCTCGAACTCTGCTAATCTTATCATGAATGTAATTTTTGAGGGTCATATTATAGCATAATATTAAAACCCTTTCTTCGTGTCTTTTATGAGCATTAACAGCTCTCGCTGCTAATACAGTTGTTTTTCCTGAACCAACAACTCCTTTAACTCTTTGCTCTGCATTTATTACGCTTTGGGATAATCTCTTTTGTTGGTCGGTAAATTTTATTTCGGTTCCTTCTTCTTTGCTATGAAATGTTGGTTGAAAATAGCGTTTAAAACTGTCGTAAAGTCCAATATCAAAAAGTTTGGAAGGAATATTTGAAATGATGTATCTTTTTCTAAATAGGGTAGTAAAATGTTCTGTTTGAACATTGTTTCTTCCAATTAAGTCAATGTTCCATTTAAAGAAGTCGGAATATTTTTTGTTGTCTTTATAAGGGTTTAGAAGTAACTCCTCAATTTCCATTGAATTTGCGTTGTGAAAATATACTGCACAAGTTACTAAGGACCAGTATTTGAAATTTTTAATCTTTTTTTCAAGAAGGTTTTCTATGTGCAGATTATACAAATTGTCTTTGTATTGCAATACTTGGTGAATTGGTGATTTTAAAAAAGCATTGTTTACTTTAAGTCTCCATTTCCTTTTTTCGTCCAGATAATAATGGTTTAAATTCCAGTCTTTGACTTCTATTATCATAACGCCATAGCCTTGCCTCATTAGAATTATATCTGGTCTGTCACCATTCAGAAATGGTTGAAAAAAAACTTCGTAACTCTCATCAAAATTGTCGCTGAAAAATTGAAGTAAGAATAATTCTCCTGGCTCTGGCTTTAGTCGTCCTGATTTTATTATTTCGATGTCTGGGTAAAGTCTTGCCATTGTGAAGTTTGAGGTGGTCGCATGAAGGTATCGGGTAACTTGTAACACGCAACTTTGGTCTGCATTTCATTAAAAATCAATAAAAACCTGTTGCATACTTAGCAGAATTGCCTTTCTTTTTAAAAGTTATCCTACAATAATACAAATAGTTTACCGTATCGGCAATAGCAATCTGCTGCCCTTTAAGCATAAAAAAACCGCCACGAACTTCGTTTGTGGCGGTTTTACATTTATCTGTATTGAACTTACTTTTTGTTTTTATTAGCCTGTTGTTTTTGCACTTCGGCTATACGCTCTGCCCATTTTGAGGTGGTTACGGGCTTTGTTTTATTCAGTTGTATTTCGGCGTGTACTTTCTTTTCATCAATAAAGAATTTCTGGATAATAAACTGCTGCAGGATGCTGAGCATATTACTCACAAAATAATAGAAAGTAAGTGCTGCAGCCATTTTATTGAAGAAGCCCATCAGGAAGATCGGGAAGATAAACGGCATCCATTTCATCATCGGATTGTTTGGATCCTGAGGAGTGTTGTTTCGGTTGTACACCGCAAGAAATAAGCTGGAAGCGGTCATCAGCAAAGTGAACAAACTGACATGGTTACCATATACAGAAGACAAGCCCCATATGTTCTGCGACCAGCTGGCGATGCTATCGTAAGTAGACAAATCTTTTGCCCACAGGAAAGATGCCTGACGCAAAGGCAATGCAGTAGGAATAAAGTAATACAGTGATAACAATATCGGCAACTGGAACAACATCGGCAAACATCCACCAAGGGGATTTACACCGGCTGTTTTGTATAATTTCATTTGCTCAATGCTGAATTTTTGTTTGTCTTCACCACATTTTTCGCGCAGCTCATCCAATTCCGGTTTCAGCACACGCATTTTAGCTGAAGAAAGGTATGATTTGTAGGTAAAGAAAGACAGCAACAAACGAATAATGATGGTCATCAGAATCAGCACAATCGCCACGTTTCCTACAGTGCTGTACAGGAGGGTAAACAGCGGCAACAGGAACCATTTGTTGATATATTTTACAAAAGTAAACAGGCCATAACCATAAGGTACCATATCCTCGAGGTCTATATTGTAAGCTTTCAGCGTTTTATAATCGTTAGGGCCAATGTACCATTTGAAATTATAGGCCTGCTCAGAACCCGCCTTAACCGGTAATGAAAAGCTGAAAGTACTTTTGGAAACGATGTTTGCTTCGGAAAGTTTGGTATTTGATTTGATGTTTACTTTATCAAAACCTTCCTCGGCAATTAAAGCAGTACTGAAGTATAATTGGCGATAGCCCAGCCATCTTACTGACTTTTCCAGTTCTTTATTTTTCTCTTCGTTGACCGTGAAATAATCATCGTCATTGTCTTTAAAACGGTAATAGATTTGGGTAGCAAGTCGTTCGTTATGGACATCCTTTTCCGTGCTTTGTCCTTTCATATCCCAGGTAAGTGGAATAGAAGCACCCGGCATCCCGGAAAGACGCACATTGTATTGCATCATATAGCCATCAGCCGGTAATGAATACGTAACCGTAACTTTTTTACCCTCACCCATATCGGCTACCAGTTCTACAGAATGATCGCCGTTAGCCTCGGTTTTAGGGGTTGGCACAAAATAAAGCTCTGAGCTGGAAACCGCGCCATTGCTGACCGGAAGCACCATACTCATACTGTTGGCAGCTCCTTTAAACAGGAAAAGCGGTTCTTTTCTATACGTTTTGAAATCTTTTAACTGAGCTGCAGTAGGAAAAGCGCCTTTTGTATTGATGGTGATGGCCAGTTTGCTGTTTTCCAATACCACTTCTGATGCAGATCCTTTGAATGCCGCAGGCAGCAAATTTCTTGCAGAATCATTTTTGGCAATTGTAGCAGAGTCCGGTTGGGATACTGCTGCAAGTTTTGCCGTATCGATCAATGGCTTTGGGTGCGTTTTGGCATAAGCTATTGAATCTGCCGTTTTTTGTTCGTGGAATTTGGTTTGCTCATAATTATTATAGGCAAAATAACCTATTAAGATTGCTACGAGCAGGCCAAAACCAATCGCTGAATTTTTATCCATTTGTTGTACAATATAAAATTGAGCCGCGAAGGTAAGGATTGTAAGCGTGAAATATGGTTAAATAAGAACGGCTATAGGTGAAAAGTCGGTAAAGAATAGGGTCGATTGCCACAATATTTCTAATATGATGATGATGACATTTGAGGATACCGGCACATGAAATGAATTTAAATTTTCGGCAAGGGTTTGCATAAGTCGCTTAGTCATTATTTTTACAGCTCATTCCAATAAAATCGCATGCGCCTGTTTCTCTTTATTTTCAGTTTTCTCCTGGTCAGTTTTTCAACCCTACAAGCACAAAACAGTCCTAAACGTGAATTTCGCGCTGCCTGGATTGCAACTGTTTCCAACATTGACTGGCCATCCAAACAGGGCTTGCCTTCCGTACAACAAAAACAGGAATTGATTAACCGTCTGGATGCATTGAGAGCAATGGGTTGTAATGCCGTCATCCTGCAAATACGCCCGGCATCGGACGCTTTATATGCTTCAGAGATAGAACCATGGAGCCGTTTTTTGAGTGGCAAACAAGGTCAGCAACCCTTCCCCGCTTACGATCCTTTGACTTTTGCCATTGAAGAAGCGCACAAGCGGAATATGGAATTGCACGCCTGGTTCAATCCATTCCGTGCATTGACCG